>JBFJNS010000234.1:0-5171 GCA_041618055.1 Binatia bacterium | reverse complement strand
GGCCCTGGCAGTCATCAAGGATCTGTCTTTTGAGGAGAAGAACCCTGTCACTTTTCTGATGAAAGACACCTCGACGGGAGAATTGGACCCCGCTATCCTCAATGAGAAGTTCCTGTCGTGCATCTTGGAGACATTGATGCCGTTGGAGCGTATCCCGGACGCCCTGCAGGCTATCAAACAGATATTGCCCGAGCTGGAAACCGTCGTCAGCCTGGTCGTTAACGGGCGGTGCGGGCCCGACGGAGAGGTCCCTTACGAAAAGTTCGTGCAAGATGCGGGTTTTACAATGCGGCCCAACGGCAAAACCAACCTCGGTCTGGCACGACGCATCGAGCCGGAGACAAAGCCGGCCGACGCAACGGTTACGTGAGAAACAGGACTCTCGTCAGCCCTTAAGCAAGGAGGTCACCGGATACCATGACAAACACCATGCATCGGCAAGGCAGCGTACAATCGCTTCGCCAGGACTACATCATCTTCGCGACCACCGTGGCGGGGTTCAATCGCAAAGGATCCGGGGAAGCCGTCAAGAAATTTATCGAGATCATGCTGAAGCATCGACCCGTAAACATGGGCCTGAGCAAACATGTCGCCGACAGCGAGAGGAAACCGAACTTTGTCTGGGAGGCGATACGCAACCGCTTTCGCGGCCGAAAGTATCAAGATGGCCAGCCCACAGAGCAGACCCGCCGGAACTGGGAAGAGGCGCTGCGGCGCGAGAGGACAAACAGGCAGCTTCGCACTCACGCCGTCTTCGACAGCTTCGAAAACTTCGCGGCTGCAATCCGCGAAGTGAAGGGAGCCGACTTGGGCCTGTGCGTGAATGTCAACGCGATCCATGAGGACACGGACCGAGCAACCCGAGCGGCGGGCATTGTACGCCACACCATAGAGCACTCGCTTGGTGTCCATGGCCGCGTGGAGAGACTGCCGTCAGCGGAAATTCTGGAGCTAAGCACGATGTGCGGGCACGGCATGGTGAGTTTTAACCTGGTGCGGAAAATGTTCTATCTCGTGGGCATGGGCCATATCTCCATCGACAGAGCTGCCGAGCTTTTGTCCAAGCCCTGCGCCTGCGGCGTGTTTAATCCTGCCAGGGCGGCAAGGATTCTTTCCGAGGTGCGCGACGGAACGTATTGGGTCCACGCCAAGTGACGGCTCGTGCAGAACCCTGCCCTTTCGCCGGCGCAGCCCAGCCTGTCAATTTTAAGTTCCTCGAATAAAAAGGAAAGATTTTCGCAGTCTTGGTGAATGTTTCGGTATCCGACTTGACAACGCCGGTGGCACGTCGCCAAATGACGTGTTCATTCTTATGACGAAGCTGAGCCGAGGGCGGGAATTGCCGTACACAGATAACCCGAAAAGTGCAAGTCTCAAATATGTGATCTGCAATTCGTCGCAGAGCGAAGACTGGGCCTATCGTCCTAACTATGGAAGGGTCCTCCTAGGAAACAGAAAGTAACTCTATACGGCGCAATCCGGCATGAACAAATCTCCCAGCGCCGCAAAATTTTGTTGGCTAATTGCCGAGAATTTGTTTTACCCGGTCGATGACCTCCTTACGCTGATCCATCACCTCCTTCATTAGGGCCTGGAGTTCTTCGCCTGTAGAAGCGTCTACATCCATTCTCCCTTTTTTTGCCTCGGCTAAGAGCTCCGGGTCTTTCAAAGCTTTAGCAAAGGCCTCGCGCAAAGCATTCACCCTGTCAGGCGGGACGCCGGGCGTAGACAATACAGGGCGACCGAATTCATCGCCTGCAAAGATTACCTGGGCAGCACGCCGGTTCAGATCAGGAGTCTTGAACTGATCCATGAGTTCACTAATGGTAGGGGTGTCGGGCATCTGGGAATCACGTTTGCGCCCGGTCTGTACCAGGTGCCGATCGAAGCCCTTTTTGTGCCAGCCATTGAAAGGCTCCCGGCCGAAGTGAGCGGAAATGCTGTGCCCGCGGCAGACCACTTCCCCCTTTTCCACCGCCAGGTCCACGTCCGGGCCGCCCTGATAGCCCACGACCATATTGAACTTCGCTCCGGTAGTTTCTTCTAGCACTTTCGCCATGATATAGCCCGAATCGGCTGTCCCCGTGGCGCCGCATTTGGGTGGCTCCTTTGCCTTAGCGATATCGGCAATGGACGCATACGGGGTATCCGACCGCATGTAGAGCACCCTAGCTTCGCTTACCGGAGAGCCGATCCAAGCAAATTTGCGCATATCAAACTGAACTTCTTTTCTCCCCGCAAGCTCGTCCAAGTGAAGACTGTTTAAAGGCATGCCTAACGTCAAGCCGTCGGGTTTTACGGCCCCGTAGACGTAGTTGGCGGTTACGATCGATCCCGCCCCGGGCATGTTCTGCACGATGATCTCTGGATTCCCCGGAATATACTTTCCCAAATGACGGGCCAATAAACGGGCCCAGCGGTCGTAAAAAGACCCCGAACCGGAACCAACAATAATCCTGATAGTTTTCCCCTTGTAAAAAGGGTCGGCCTGAGCCTGAAGATCAGGGGCTAACGCTACATCCCCAAGCAGCGAAAACAGAAAAAAATAGGCTATCGTTAAGATGGCTGCAGACCGTTTCATAATCGCCTCCTGGCAAAAAGTCGTGTTTATCCAAGCCACAGCAAGAGCCGCTAGTTGGAATCTCCTCTATCCTTGAAAGCCCCCGACTAACAGCCTCCACAGAGGTTCCAGATGGTCGTGGTTCTCCAAATCCCTCACATAGGCGAGGAGCTCGATCGCAGACTCCTCATTTATCGCTTTCGTGGCACATTCCAGAAACTTATGTCGGATTTCCTCTTGGGTCAGCGGGACATGGCGGCCTCCCTTTGGATAATCAACGCGATGGGAAAATTGCCTGCCGTCATTTAACTGAATGGTGACTCTGCTCGGCTGGGTGTCCTCTTTTTCCTCGCTAAGCTCCGGATCAAGTTCCATCTGGATCTTCTCCGCGAGTTTTCTTACCGAAGTTTCTTGAACGGCTTTATCGGTGAATGCGTCCAACGCCAGCTTTCCGTTTTCCAAGGCACGGGCTAGGATGTAGGGCATGCTAAACTTTCCCTGAAGTCCGGTTGCTGGATTGTGGCGTAGGATGTAGGCGTACGTCTGGGGGGTGACCCCAACGTCGATACGACAGACCTCATCCGGAGTAATGCGATGTCTTGCCCTTAGTTCAAGGAGGGCGTCTATGGACGGATGGGTCAATCCGCCACAGGGGTAAGGCTTAATCCTTATCCCTCTTTCGGCGAATTCAAAAACAACGCCAAACTCATCGGCCGGTAAAGGATCAAACAACAAGCCCCGAGAAAAAACATCAAAAAAGCCGTTCGGGCTTTCGAGAATTTCAGAATTCGCTGTAAATCCATTCTGCGCTAGCTTTACCGCCAGAACCCCGTTCCTTGACGCGAGTCCGGCATGGAGAGGTTTTGTCATAGAGCCGAAGTTCGCGACGATTCCGCTCGCCATGGACGAAGCTATCCCCATGGCGATTTGCACGGCCTTGGTGTCCAGCTTCAGCAGTTTGGCACAGGCAGCGCTGGCTCCCAGGGAACCTATTGTCCCGGTGCTATGCCATCCACCTTTGCTCATGTGGCCCGGGTTTGAACGGGCCAACTTTGCGGCCACTTCAAAACCTATGACGTAGGCCTCCAATAATTCACGCCCGCTGATCCCGAGCGCTTCCGCCAGCGGGAAGGTCGCGGGGGCGACGGCCGCTGTGGGTTGACCCAACCGGGGCAAACTATGGTCGTAGTCCAACGCGTGGGCTGACGTGCCGTTGACAAAGGCAGCGAGCGTGGGGGAAGATCTAAACCCCTGACCGATCACAGTCGCCTCGCCTTTGGCTCCCTCATCCCGAACTAGTGTCCCACAGATTTTCGCGCTGTTTTCTTGACTGCCCGCGAGAGCAACTCCCAACGCGTCGATGAGGCCCGTCTTTGCCACCTCCAGGGCCTTGGCGGGAATCTTCCCGTAGCTGGTTTCGACAACAAAACGGGCAATTCGATTGGTTAGCTCCACAACTTGTTACCGCCGCACTTGAAAGCTCAACGCAAATTCGGTCACGAGGCGGCGTAGGACAAACCGCGATGGTTTTTCCCACATTCAGTTTCAGGGCCCAGCGTAAAACTGTGACCCGCTTCTTGATACTCGAAGGCCGACTCGTCTTTGGGAATTCGCAGGGAAAATAGTGGAAAACAAGATCTGCTGTCAACGAAAAAAAGACGAATCTCGTAGCCAATTAACAACGGCGGCGGAAACTCGAGGAATTTACCGGGCTACGGCTACCGGCCAGGGGCGGGACTAGGATCTCGTGAGGCTGAAATCGCCGCCCCTTCGGTTATCGTTGTTGAACGGCTTCGAAAAGATGCAGCTGGTGGGTGTGTCCTTCGTCGTCGAAATGCACGGGATAGTTGTCGCTGAAACAGGCATCGCAGAATCCGTCCTTCTGCCCGTTGGCAAAAGTGTACATGCCTTCGATACTTAGATAACCGAGTGTATCGGCTTCGATAAAGCGACGAATCTCTTCCACCGACGTGGCTGATGCGATCAGCTCAGTGCGTGTCGGCGTGTCGATGCCGTAATAGCAGGGGCTGATGGTGGGAGGCGAACTGATGCGCATGTGCACTTCTCTCGCGCCCGCATCACGCAGCATGCGGATGATTTTTCGGCTGGTGGTGCCGCGGACAATGGAGTCATCCACCACAACGATCCTTTTCCCCTTGAGAACGCCCCGTTGTGCGTTGAGCTTGATCTTGACGCCGAAGTGGCGAATGGATTGTTGTGGCTCGATAAAAGTGCGCCCTACGTAGTGGTTGCGAATCAAACCAAATTCCAAAGGAATGCCCGCCTCCTCGGCGTATCCGATTGCCGCAGGCACTCCGGAGTCCGGCACGGGGGTTACAAGATCGGCTTCGACGCCGTGCTCCCTCGCTAGCTGCCGACCTAGAGCCTTGCGCACTTGATACACGCTGTAGCCGTGAATCTGGCTATCTGGGCGGGAGAAGTAAATGAATTCAAAGACACACCTCGCGTGTGGGGCGGGAGGAAAGGGTTTGAGTGATTCCATACCGTTCGGGCCAAAAGTGATAATCTCACCGGGTTCAACTTCCCGCAGGTACTCGGCTTCAATCAGATCTAAGGCGCAAGTCTCGGAGGCCACCACATACCCATCCGG
>JBFJNS010000233.1:0-5205 GCA_041618055.1 Binatia bacterium | reverse complement strand
GGCAACACGGGCATTTCGTTTGCGGCCTTGGGGCGAGCGCTGGGCCATCGCGTCGTGATTTTCATGCCGGATTGGATGAGTCAGGAGCGGGTCTCTTTGATTCGGAGCCTGGGGGCCAAGATCGTTCCGGTGAGCCTGCAGGATGGGGGATTCCTGGGGAGCATTCGCAGGACGGAAGAATTCGCCGAGCATGAACAACGGGTGTTCCTACCATGCCAGTTCTCCAACAGGGCGAATATTGAAGCGCACGAAGAAACAACGGGGCCTGAACTGTGGTTACAGTTGCGCAAGTCCGGGTTGACTCCGGACGCTTTTATCGCAGGGGTGGGTACGGGCGGTACGATTATGGGGGTCGGACGTTTTTTGCGCCGTCACAATCCAGCGGTGCGGCTCCATCCGCTCGAGCCGGCCGAATCCCCAACCCTGTCAACAGGGTGCAAGGTCGGTCATCATCGTATCCAAGGGATCTCCGACGAGTTCATTCCGGCGATTCTTGATCTGAAGGAACTCGACAAAGTTGTCAGCGTCCACGACGGCGATGCGGTGTTGATGGCGCAAAAGTTGGCATCCGAACTTGGCCTTGCCGTCGGGATCTCCTCCGGCGCGAACTTCCTCGGTGCCGTACAGATCCAAGAGGAACTTGGGGAAGGCGCCGTCGTTGCGACCGTATTGCCGGACGACAGCAAGAAATACCTGAGTACGGACCTTCTGCGGGAAGAACCTGCAAGGAAGGATTATCTCACCCCCGATATAGAACTTCTCTGCTACCAGGCCTTTAGGAGGGTGTGCGAGACCTGCTTCGATATCGACGGCGAGGCAGGCGGATATATCCAAGAACCGCCTCTCTGATTCATGTGCTTTCCTTCGTAGTGCTTGACGGTTCGGCGTGTGAAATTTGCAATGCCGATGACTTGCGCAACCCTTGGCTCATCGGTATTAGATTCGGTTGCAGGCGATAACATAGATCCAGAACGAGGAGGATTCAGTTAACATGGTAACAAACCCAAAGGCGATCGAGCTGCAAAAGGCCGAAAAGGTCGAATACGATTGGGGCACGCTATGGCCGCACTACCATAAGGAAAAAATGAACTGGGCTACGGGGTTCAGAACGAAGGGTGACGTCGATATTCTTTTTCTCTCCGGTTCCACAGGGCGTGATCCGTTCGAAGATGCTCCCTGCCGGACCCCCGATCAAGAGCGCGCCGGGAGAGGCAAGGTGGTCGGCGGCATAAAAGAGCAGACGCGCCAGGCGCTGGATGATATCAAGAACAATCTGGAGATCATGGGGGCGACCCTCAAGCACATCGTCATGTTTCGCTATTACCTCAAGCGGAGAGAAGACGTCTTCGACATGCGCGATGAGATGTACGCGTTTTTTGAGGAGCACGAACCCGATCTGCGCCAGCATCCCAGACCGGCGACCTTGCTTAGAGGCGTAGGGATCGATCTTCCCGACATGCTCGTGGAGATCGAAGCCTGGGCAGTCGTTCCGAGACAGAAATAGTGCTTTGCGCAGGCGTGCGGCGTGTGCGCCATCGGGCGGATCGGTTCACTCACCTGAAGAAAGAACGACCTCTGACACGATCGCCTGCGGGTTGAGCGAAGTGGCGTAAACTTTCAAGGACCAGACGGAGGAGGCTCCCCCGCGTGCTAGCACAAGATTGACCCGCTGCTTTCGGCGACTAAATCAGGCTTAAGGTGCGCTAATGCCGGGCTTTTGTTCGTCGTGCAATGGCGCATGGCTGTCGTGCGGTGCAAGCGGCTTATTTGAGCCATTATTTTTCTGGCATTGTCCGTCGGGCTGCATTATGATCCTCCGCGAAAAAGGAGGTCTGTATGAAAAGTATTTTCTGCGGGTTGCTCCTCTTTTCGTCCATACTAGCGGGTTTAGCCTTGCCAGCGGCTGCCAAGAACCGTTTGATCATCGGCTATACGGCCATCACCGGGATTAAAGCCGGGCTCTGGGTTGCCGAAGAGGGGGGGCTGTTCGATAAGTACGCCATACAACCCCATCTCGTCCTTATCAACTCCGCTTCCAAGATGGTTCAGGCGATGCTGGGAGGCGATGTTCCGTTCGCGGCGGCTGGGGGCAACGCAGCCGTGGATGCGAACCTTTCCGGGGCCGACATTGTCATGGTCGGGGCACTCGCCAAGGTGCCGGCTTTCTACCTCATGGCTCTTCCGGAGATAAAAACGCTTGAAGATTTGCGGGGGAAAGCCGTCGGTGTGACCCGTTTCGGTTCGTCCACGGACTTCACCATGCGCTACGTCCTGCGCAAGCACGGTTTGAACCCAGACCGCGATGTGACGATGATCCAAACCGGGGATCTCTTCGCAGCAGCGGCGGCGCTGAAGACCAAAGCGATAGTGGCGGCGCCTTTCTCCAGCCCGGCCAATCTGCGGGCCGAGGAAGCAGGCGCCAGGACATTACTGAACATGGGAACCGCCGGAGTCTACTTCCCGCATGACGCGTGGATGGCGCGCCGCTCATTCATTAACGCCAACGAAGATCTCGTGCGCCGGTTCATCAAGGCCTATTCAGAGGGCGTTTATCGTTTGTACAAAGACGCGGAACTGGGAAAGCGGGCGGTGCGAAAATTCACGCGCGCCAAGGATACGAAAATCATTAACGCCGTGTACCAGTACGCGATCGATTATGTTGAAAAGATTCCGTACAACACACGCGAAGGGATTCAGGAAGTATTAAACCAGGCGGCCATGAGAAACCCAAAGGCGAAAGAAGCCAAGCCGGAGAGTTTTTATGACGATCGCTTCGTCCAAGAGTTAGACGCGCAAGGATTCTACAGCCAGCTATGGAAATAGCGATGAAGCCTGAGATCGAGAGTTTGCCCCCTTGTGAAATTTGGATTTGGTTGCGTTTCCGATGTTGAGAGTTGGCGTTTAGACTGGTTTATCGGGAGGTTTTTATGGCGACTTTTACCGCGAAAAAGCTTTCCTTGGCGGTGATGGCAGTTTTTGCTTTCACCTTGATCGGGCAGTCGCTCAAGGCGGACACGCGCGTTTCCATCGGTGTGACGGAAACGATGGAGACCTTCAATCCGTATGGGGACAGCGTGTCCCTCATGTACAGCGTGTGGTGCCAGGTACTGGGATGCCTTGGGACCTATGACTTCGACAAGAATGACCATGTGGGTTTGCTGGTGGAGCGGTGGGAAGTCAAGGACCCGAACACATGGATATTCCACCTGCGCCAGAACAGCCGATTCCACAACGGAACACCTGTGACCGCCGAGGACGTGGTACACTCCATCCGCAGAACTCGGAGCGACCCGTTCAGCAAACAGCGCCAGAATGTTGCGCCGGTGGCAAGCGAGGACGTTATCGACAAATATACGGTCAGGGTCACCACCAAGCAGCCGACGGCGCCGCTGCTGCAATATTTGTTCGACCGCGTCATAGTGACGAGCAAGGCCATTTATGACAAGTACGGCCCGGATGTGGCCGACCGTCAGTATCCGGTAGGCGCCGGGCCGTACAAATTCAGAGAGTTGATTCCCGGCCAGCGCCTGGTCATTGAAAAGGTGCCAGTACATCCATGGATCAAGCGTTATCCGCTGGCGCCGGACGAAGTTGTTTTTCGCATCATGCGCGAGCCCGAACAGCGGGTGACGGCGCTGCTCAACAACGAAATTCAGATTGCGCAGTTCGTTCCGCCCCATCTGCGCGAGCGGGTGGAGCAAAGTCCAAGGCATAAGGTCGTCAAGTTTCATACCGCGGAAATCATGTTTCTGGCGATGAGCCCAAAATTCAAGCCCTGGGACAACAAGCTCCTGCGCCAAGCGGTAGCGTACGCGATCGACCGTGATACGATCATCAGAACGCTTCTGCGGGGGGAAGCATCCCGGCTCGACGGACCCATCGGGGAAGGGCAATACGGCTACGACCCGAATTTGCAGCCGAAATATACTTACAATCCAGAAAAGGCCCGGGAATTGGTCAAACAGGCGGGTTTTCCGAACGGCGTTGAGGTTGAGCTTTCCACGCCCGTTGGCCGGTACACGCTCGACAAGCAGATCAGCGAGGCCATGATTCCGATGCTCAATGCTGTTGGCATCAAGGCCAAGCTCGCCACGCCGGAGTGGGCGACGCTATGGGCCAACGTTCAGCAAGGCAAGGTTCCTTTTTACTATATGGGACGCGGCGGTGTCGTGGACCCGAGCGCAGCCTTGGCACAGTACTTCGAGACGGGAGGTTCCCCGCGCATCGGCTACTCGAATCCTGCCCTCGATCAATTGCTGGCCCAGGAGCGCCAGGCATTCGATCCAGTTCAACGCAAAAAAACTCTTGGGCAAGCCATGAGTCTTATTACCGAAGAGGCGCCGGCGCATTTTCTATGGCGCCACCAGCTTCTCTTCGGCATGGCCAAGAACGTCGACTATAAGCCCCTTCCCAGCGAACGCATTTTTGCGTGGAATATCAAAGTGCGTAAATAGATCGAACGGAAAGGGGACTGTCCATTGCTCACGGCGATCGGTGAGGCTTTGGACTTGGGTTATCCTGGGATGCCGATGACGCCCCGGGTGGCTGGAGGTCCCCTCCCAGAGAGGGGACGGGTGCAGTGGTCCAGGCGACGTTGTCCCCTTGTCTGTATAGATTGATCCACTTCAACATGCCCGCATCGGTATTCGGATAATCCTCGCGATAATGCTGTCCCCTGGTCTCTCTTCGTTCAAGGGCGCATTTCGTGACCATTTCCCCGACCCAAGCCAGGTTGGCGCACTCCAATGCCTTTATCCAGCTCCTTTGATCCGTTCCTTTCACCCGCTGGATTTTCTCCTTGCGCAAAGACTCGAATTGCTCCATGCCGCGTCTCAGGCCCGTTTCGTTTCGCACCACGCCAGCCGATTCCCAGGCCAATGCTTTGATCTCGGCTTCAAAGCGAAAAGGGTCAATGCCGCCATCTCCACGAAACGATTCAAGCCGTCGTACTTCGCCCGCAACCTCTGATTCATCGACGGCGCCGGGGCTGCTCCCGGCGGAATACAGGGCGGCATACTTCCCCGCCCGTGAACCCAGAACCATGCAGCTGGCGATGGCGTTGCCCGATAGCCGGTTGGAACCATGCATTCCCGTGCACGACTCCCCGGCGGCGAACAACCCGGGAATTCCCGACTCGCAGTTTGCGTTGATGCGAATGCCGCCGAGAAACGTGTGCAGGGCGGGCACCCATTGGAAGCGGTCTCG
>JBFJNS010000232.1:0-5240 GCA_041618055.1 Binatia bacterium | reverse complement strand
ATGGTGAATTCGAACGGCGAGCGCTTTTGTGATGAGGGGCGTTGGCCCGATCGCGAGATAGCCCTGGCCCGACAGCCGGGAAAGATCGCCTATATCCTTCTCGATGAGCGGTTGATCCAGCGTTATTCGGCGTGGCCTCATTTCGTTTCGACCGCTCCGGAGATCGCTTATGCCTACGTACAAGACTATCTGCGCCTGAGACCTGATATTTCCGTAGGCAGATCCAGCCTGGAGGAAATTGCCCGGGCGTGGCATCTTCCAGTGAATAACCTCATCGATGCCGTTACTGAATTCAATCACACTGTCCAAAGCGGGAGAGAGAATCCATTGGAGCGCACTGGACGGTCCGAAATGTTAAAGGGGAATTCGTGGGTTCTGCTAGGTCCAGCCAAGGCCTATTTCACGATTACGGAGGGCGGCGCCCGGATCAATGAAAGACTCCAGGTCCTCCGTCCCTCTGGCGAGCCGATCAAGGGTGTCTATGCCGTCGGGTGTAATGGTCTAGGCGGGCAAATTCTCTTTGGACATGGGTTGCACATTGGCTGGGCAATGACCAGCGGTCGGCTGGTCGGACAGGTTCTAGCCGAGGAGACAAACAGTTGAAAACGGATTCCGCAGTTCAACTCTGGAAACAAGCGAGAGACGAACCCTCCGCTGCGAAGGCAATGGGCCCCTACCTTGTAGTTTTTTGCGCGCTGCGGTGAATAGAGTTGCACATCGGGGTAAAAGGAGACAAGTAGGCAAGCACCAAAATGAGTATTGAAATTGTTCGTTTCTATGCCTTCGCTGCTCCGAGTTTGTCCCTCGCTCGCTACAAGTCGTCGATCTCAATAGCGGAAGCCATGTTGAATTGCCTTCAGGACTGGGAAATAATCTGATTCTCATGGATACAAAGTTCAAATTCTCCGGAGCCATCCCCGCTAATCTTTTGCCCTTCAACGATGATTTTTCGCTCGACGAGCCCAACTATCGGCGGCATTTGTCCTTGCTCGCCGGCATCGACGGAGTCCAGGCCATTGTCTGCAACGGCCATGCCGGTGAGGTGTCTTCCCTGAACCAGCAAGAACGCCGCCGTGCATTGAGCCTAGCCCTCGATGAAGTCGGCGATCGGGTGGCCGTCATAACCGGCCTTTATACCGATAACACACTCGAGGCGGTCGAGATGGCGAGAGAGGCAAAGGCGGACGGCGCCTCAGGCCTGCTGGTCTTTCCACCTACCCTTTTCATGTGGGGGGCCCAGTTGCGGCCGGAAATGGCGCTCACCCATTTCCAGATGATATCGGACGCGACCGACCTGCCCATTATCGTCTTCGAATACCCGCCTGTGTCCGGAATAGGATACGAACCCGACACTCTGGCGGCGCTTGCGAGGCTTGAAAACGTGGTAGCGGTCAAAGACTGGAGCAACGACATGGTAACCTTCGAACGCAACCTGCGCTCCTTGCGCGGAACCGGGCGGCCCGTCGCCATGCTCAGCAGCTACACGATGTCTCTTTTCGCCAGCTATGTCCTGGGCGCGGACGGATCTATTTCCGGAATGGGGAGCGTTACGGCCGACCTTCACGTTCAACTCTATTCTGCGGTTCGCCGCGGAGATCTCGAAACAGCCCGAACGCTCAATGATCGCTTGGACCCGTTGGTTCGCGTTTTTTACGCTCCTCCTTTCGTCGACATGCACAACCGGATGAAAGAGGCTCTGGCGCTTCTCGGGCGTATCGACAAAGCGGTCGTCCGGCCACCGCTCAAGCGGATCAGTGAATCCGAACGCGAACAGATTCGCAAAGCCCTCGTCAAATCCGGCCTGATGGGGAAAAAATAAACACACCGCCATGTGCCGGAAGAAATTTTTGCACCGTCCTGAAACGATGCGCCTCCCGTAAAAATTATTGTTCCAGGCTTCATGTGAAGAAATATTCACCACGGAGACACAGAGTTGGCCGAGTTCGGAGTATCCTTTATCAAAAACTCTTTTCTCCGTGTCCTCAGCGCCTCTGTGGTGCAAATTCCGATCCCTGGTTCATAGAACCTGAAGACCCTAAAAATTAAACGCCAGCTCTGGGAAAAATTTTTTGCGTCGCCCGGACGCGTTACTCAGGTCCCTCAGAAAGTTTGGTAGCGCTCTTGCGCTTCCGGCGCGGGTTGGGCGAAGGCGGCAAACTCCGGCTGATCGTCGAAAGGGCGCGACAGGATATTCAGCAGCGTCTTGAACGGCGCGTAATCGCCGCTTTCCACCGCGGCACTCAGGGATTCCTCCACGCGATGATTGCGCGGAATGAACGCGGGATTGGCACGCCGCATCGCCTGCGCCCGCGCCAACGGCGCCACCGCCTCGCGCGCAAGCCGCGCCCGCCAGTGCCCGCTCCAGAGATCGTAGGCCGACGGATCGGTAAACAGCTCGCGTACAGGTTCCTCCCGCCCCAAGGCCTCATCCGCGAGGTACCGGAAGGCCAGCGTATAGTCCACTTTCTTACCCGCCATCGCGTTGAGAAACTCCGTAGCAAGGTTGAGATCGGCTTCTTCCTCGGTGACCAGTCCGAGCTTCGCGCGCATGCCCTTTAGCCAGTGGCATTCGTATTGTTCCGGAAAGGCGTTAATGACCTCAGTGGCGCGCGCGACGGCGCGGTTTCCATCGGGATCGATCAGAAAGAGAAGGGTCTCCGCGAGCCGCGCAAGGTTCCACTGCGCGATTCTTGGCTGATTGCCGTAGGCATAGCGGCCACGAAGATCGATGGAACTGAAGACCGTCGCTGGGTCATAATGATCCATGAAAGCGCATGGGCCGTAGTCGATGGTCTCACCGGATATCGCCATATTGTCGGTGTTCATCACGCCATGGATGAAGCCCACGTGCATCCACCTGGCAACGAGCGCCGCTTGTACGTCGCGCACCCGTTCAAGTAATTTCAAATAGGGGTCCGTGTGACCCTTCAGCTCCGGGTAGTGGCGATCGATGACGTAATCGGCCAGGCGGTGCACCTTGGCCTGCTCCCCGCGGGCGGCGACGTACTGGAATGTACCGACACGAATATGGCTGGCGGCAACGCGCGTTAACACCGCGCCCGGCAGGGCACCCTCACGATAGACGGGCTCGCCCGTGACCACTACGGCAAGCGCGCGTGTCGTCGGGATACCAAGCGCGTGCATCGCTTCGCCGATCAAATATTCACGCAATACGGGTCCCAGTGCCGCCCGGCCGTCGCCGGCGCGCGAAAAGGGAGTGCGGCCAGAGCCTTTGAGCTGAATGTCACGGCGGCGACCGTTGCGATCGATTACTTCGCCCAGGAGCAACGCCCGCCCGTCGCCAAGTTGGGGCACGAAGCCCCCGAACTGGTGGCCGGCGTAGGCTTGAGCGAGCGGCAATGATCCCTCGGGTGTCTCATTGCCCCCAAAGATCCTCGCGCCTTCCTCGGAATCGAGGGTATCGGCATCGAGCCCCAATTCTTCAGCCAACTCGCGGTTTAACAGAACCAACCTCGGCTGCGCCGCTTGAGCCGCCTTCCAGGGTACGTAAAAGCCTTCAAGCTCGCGCGCATAGGTATTGTCGAACGCGAACATCGGCGCAGGCGGATTGTCAGTGACATAAGTCATCGCGTGTCTTTCTTGCTAAGGCAGGGATTTGTGCATTTCTGCCTATCATTGTTTACGATATCGATAGCAATATCTATACCTGTCGCTGGTGAATCCCTTAGGTAACGATCTCTCACTTCGTTGAGAGGAATCTTTCCTTGGATCGAGACTCGCGGCGGCCTTTTGCCGAAACGCCACCTACCTGCCAAAGCGGTGCATCGCGAAATAACGGGCTGCGCACGCTGCCCAGGGCCTGACTGCCCAGGGTCGGACCAGCCCAAGGTGTTGATTAAACGACATAAGATTGAATAAAAAGCACGGCCCAGAGCTTTAACGCGCGTTTTTTTGTGGGCAAACTGGAGCTCTAAGAGACAACCCGATGCCATGCGGCAACTGCCATCTTTTCCCCAATCACGTCGGGCGCATCACGCACCGCCGCCGTTGGTGTCGGCGGCAATCGTCGTTGGTAGTTTGAATTTTGTTGCGAAGGCAAAGAGCGAACTCGGATTCAACCCGAATTCCGTAGCCGCAGATGAGATGTGACGCGAGCGTAGGGTAAGCCTGGAATGGCGAAGACGCCCGGCCGCACTTTCGTTTCCTGCGCCAATACATAAGCTCTACCCAGGGACCGATAAGGGTCCACCTACTGGCCTATTCTCCGTATAGTTTTTTGATGAATCCGCTCTGTTCCAGCTCTTTTAAGTAAGCTACATCGACAAAACTAGCAGGTGAAAGGCTTTTCGCTTTGGCATTCCTTGTGCCGATTTCGTCCAGCACCATTTGAATCCCTTTCTCTGTCGGATACGGAACTTTGGGCATGACCTTCACCGCATAGTGCTGGTAAGTTTCCTCTAACGCATCGGCTTCACTGATCCGCGAATATTTCCCAATGACTTGGAGAGAAAAATTCTTGTCGGTTTTGAAGCGATGCAGTCCTTCGACATACGCACGCAGATACCGGCGGACAATATCCGGGTTCTGACGCACGTAGGACTTTCGCGTGACGACCCCGGCGCCCTGGTAGTCGATGCCGATCGTGCTTAAATCGGCGAGCATTGCAAAACCAAGCTTCGCCGCACGGAGATGGAGCGGCGAGGAGAGTAATCCTCCATCCACGCTCTTGGACGCCATGCCGGCCAACGTTTCTTGCGAGCCTCCCATCTGAATCAAAGCGACTTCCCGATCCGGCTGAATCCCCCACTGCCCGAGAACATATCGCAACAGGAAGTCGTCCGACGTTCCAAACCGCGTGATTCCAATCTTCCTTCCCTTGAGATGCTCCGGCGTTTTGATCTCCGGCTTCACCATCACTTTCTGGCCCGGCTTGTGGTTGGGACCGGCCAGCATCACCAGATCGGCACCCGCCAGGTTAGATTGAATCACGGCCGGAATGGCGATTTCAGCCATGGGAATCTCATTCGCCAGCATCGCTTGGACCACTTTCGAGCTGCCGCCAATGTAAATCAGCTCAACTTCCAGTCCGTGCTTTGCGAAAAGCCGTGCTTCCTGCGTCACCCACAGGACCGCCATGGAACCGACAGTGGTCGGATAGGCGACCTTGAGCTTTGTTGTTTGAGCCGACAGCAATCCAGGCCAAGCCATGAATACAAGCAACAGAAGGATGACTAACTTCGACGACGATTTCATCATTTCGGTCCTCCCTGTGTTTATGT
>JBFJNS010000231.1:0-5241 GCA_041618055.1 Binatia bacterium | reverse complement strand
GTGGTTTTGAAAGGCTCAAAAAGATTGAAATTACTTGGAATGCCAATGCCGGTATCGCGAACCTCAAGAATGATCTTGCCGCCGGATTCATGGGCGTGTAATGTCAACGTTCCCCCCTCGGTCATAGCCTCTTCTGCATTCTTGCAGAGATTGAGAAGAACCTGTTTAATCTTTTCGCGATCTGCGAGAACAGCGGGCAAATCCCGATCCATTTCCAATTGCACCTGAATCCCTTTAGCTACGATTCTCGGTTTTTCTACGGCGCAAAGCTCCTCGATGATGTTTGGTATGGAAGCCGGCCGCAAATCATAGCTATCCACCTTGGACAGGCTCCTGTAGTCATAAAGGAGGCTCTTGAGCCGGGAAACTTCGTTGCCGACTCGACGCAACGTAGCCGTAACGGATTCATCTGAGGCCTCGCCAAGTCGGCGCTCCAGGAGCTGGATGCTCATGGATAGGCCGTTAAGCGGATTGGCGATCTCATGCACCAGCATCGCCGTGGTTTCATCAATAGATGCCAATCGTGCTCTTTCGACGAGCTGAGCCTGAAGGTGGGCTTTCTCAGAGATATCGCGGATAAATGCCACGTAGCGGAACTCATGACCCACCTCGATTTTCGTGATTGAGAGTTCGATGGGAAATATCTCGCCGTTTTTGCGCCGGCCCACAACTGTGAGGATATTTCCGATGGCGGGATTCTCACCCGTGCGCTCGTAACAGTCAACAATGTGCCTATCATGCTCACTAGCATAGGGGTCGGGTATAAGCATTTTGACGTTTCGCCCTGCGACCTCCTCCGCAGTGTAACCAAACATTCTTTCCGCAGCGGGATTGAAAAGCATAATGAGGGCGTCGCGGTCTATCGCAACAACGCCGTCTTGAGTGGTTTCGATTAACTTTCGTCGCCAGCTCTCGGCCTTCTTTCTGGCCGTTATATCCGTAATCGCCACTTGGCAGAGATCCGAGCGGCTCTCACCGCCTCGCAGCGCCGCACCTGAAAGTAAAACCTCAAGCCGTGGTCTATTTCCATGCCCGATCGTAACCTCTACTTCATGGCGCTTTCCACGGTCAAAGAGGCCGCGGCAGAACCTGTTGAAATTGTCGCGATCCGACTCAACGACAAAGCTTGCGAAGCGCGTCCCCTTTAAACGACGTCTCTCTGTCCCAAGTAGCTCCGCACCCGTGAGGTTGATCTCCTGGATCAGTCCGGCGCGGTCGAGGGTTACATGGGCGATCGGTGCCAGGTCATAAAGTTCGAGATACTTTTTTCGCGAGGTCTCGAGTTCCAACCGATCGCGTTCCAACTCCTCGCACTGGCGCTCCAACTCGATCTGATGGACTTCGATCTCGTGCAGGAGATCGAGAAGCTTGTCATTGGCGAGGCCCTCGCCAGCTAGAGGCGCCTCATAAATCCGCCTCTCCACGATCTCACGCAGGCTCGTTCCCCGTTTTCTATCCGATTTGTCATCTTGCATGTTCGGCCCCTGCTCCCAGGCTATATGCTTGATAGTTCAGTGGCGGAGAATTCGGCCAAATCTCTCGACGTAAGCCCGAGATAGAGCCTGAGAAATCCTCTCCATGACAAGGTCACAAATCCTATCGGGGTGGCCCAACCCCTTACGCTCGACGACATCCGCATCCAGTTGACCGGGCGCCGGAGCCGTAATTTCTTGAATTTGAACTTGTCCCATCAAAAAAGCTGAATTCGCCAGCCGGATTTTTGTTCCAAACGCACAATCCCGAGACGTTCAGCCATGGCAAGCGCTTCGCGGAACTCTTTCGAGGCAATCGGCCGGTCTAATGGCGGATAATCGTAAGCCCGGTAACAGGGACGGTACTGGTCCATTAGATTAACGTAAGCGCGGCGGGAAATTTGATGCGCGATAAACTGCAGAACTTCTTCGGTGCCCGCAAGACCGCCCGGTAGAACCAGGTGCCGGATGAGAAGACCCCGCCGGGCCAGCCCGTTAGGATCGACGGCAAGGTCCCCCACCTGGCGGTGCATTTCTTTTACCGCCGCGCGGTTGACTGCAACGTAGTCCCGCACCTTGGAGTAGTTGCGCGCCGTCAACGAATCGCCGTACTTCACGTCGGGCATGTAAATGTCGATCACACCGTCGAGCAGGGCCAATGCTTCGAGACTTTCATAACCGCCAGAGTTGTAGACCAAAGGCAACCGCAACCCCTCGCCGGCGGCTATTTTAACTGCGGCAAGAACCTGGGCGACGACATGACTCGGGCTGACCAGATTGATATTGTGGCAGCCCTGTTCTTGAAGTTCGAGCATCATGGCTGCCAATTCTTTCGGCCCCACTGAACGACCGATGCCTTTCTGACTGATTTCCCAGTTCTGGCAAAAAACGCACCGCAGATTGCACCAGGTAAAAAAAATGGTTCCGGAACCCCGCCACCCCTTCAGGACATCCTCCTCCCCGTGATGGGGCCCAAAACTGTGCACCGCGGCTCGCTCGCCGGTCCGACAGACCGCCCCTCTAATTGTGAGCAAACGATTGACGCGACAATACCGCGCGCAGAGATCGCATTCTTCCATACGCCGAAACGCCTCACTGACCCTATGATCGAACTGCCCGGATCTAATCAGCGCCAGGTAGCCCGGTTCAGATTCAGAGCCAGTATGCTCTTCGCAGCTTGGATAGAAGTTCTCTCCGCGCATCGTTGTAATGACTTTTTTAATGTGAAAATTCACGCAATCTGTGTACCGTCATACCTTCGCGCCAGAGAAAGGGCTTCCAGCGGCGGACACACCGGGTTCGTTGGGCGCACCGGATCTGGTCTTCGAACAGAAGAGGTTGCTGATCCCGGCACGCTTGAGACGCAGATGAAAAAATAACGCAAAACAGCGACTTTCAAAAGCGATGTAAGCAAATATCGAGACTATTGGAGCAGTCATCAAAGCGTGAGCTGTACCATATTTCGAGCAGGGAATCATAATCCCTTGGCCTTAGCAGTGTCTTAGCCGAGGGTCCCCCAGCTATCCCAGGGCGGCGAAAGATCTGCCCAAGACCGCATCAGACCAAGTTAGCCCTTGGGAGCCGAGTGGGGAGTTTTGCGCGCGAGATTTAGCGCATGAACTAACCGGCAGCTGAGGCTTTCCCCTCGCCTCCCTGGAGAATGGCCACTACCTCCTCATCCGTAACTTGCGTGAAATCAACAAAAAACTGCCCTACCGCAAAGAAATCAGCCGGCACTTTTAAGCAAACCATCGCATCCGCTTCGCGCAACAAAGCCCTGGCCGCCTCGGGTGAGGCAACCGCAACGGCGGCAACTACCTTGCTAGGCTTCCTCGCCCGTACAGCACGTATTGCAGCCGTCATGGTGGATCCCGTGGCGATTCCGTCATCTACTACGATAACGATTCGGTCTTGGGGGTCGATGGGGGCGCGAAAGGGCGTATACTGGGCGCGGCGGCGCCGCAGAATCTCGATCTGCCGTTGCTTTTCCTCTTCAAGGTACTCCCCCTCAACTCCCTTCGCATATTCTGCGAGGAAAACATTGCCGTTTTCGTCGACCGCTCCGATGGCTAGCTCCGGTTGTAAAGGATGAGTGAGCTTGTGAACCAGCACGATATCCAACTCACCATTTAAAGTATCGGCGATAATCTTTCCCATCGGTACTGCACCGCGAGGAACCGCGAGTATCAGGGGGTTTTTGTTGCGGTAGAATGCACTTAGCCGCCGAGCCAGTAAACGCCCTGCCTGTTCCCGGTTTTGAAATTGCATGGCCTTCACCCTGCAGTTAGGGGCCCTTCTTGCCGACAACTAGTGCTAGCCCTCCGCCGTTGAAAAAATGAACTTTTGCAGCAGCTTGAGGCGACCAAAGGGCGCGCGGCAGAAACGACGGCCATAACGATGTTAGGATTAATGTATAACCTCGCAAGCCGAGAGCGTGCAGCGACGCCCCAGGAAGCCGCGGCCTGAGATAGGGATCGCGACTGATATGCCGTCTATTTGGCCTCATTGTTTCTTAGCCGAACCCGATCCAATCCATTCAGGATCAATCGCCTGGACGACCTCTTCGCGCAGCCGCGGGTATGACTCGACCAAGCCGGGATGATGTCGCTCCAGAAATGTCTTCATTACCTCAATATCGATTCTGAGAGAGTCAATGGCGGCCGAGAGTTCAAGCTTGATCTCTTTCATCAAGGACACCGTCGCCTCGATTTCTCTATGCAGCAACTGAAAACGCTGTTGGATATCGATGTCTTGCACGAGACACCTCCTATTTGACCATAACCGAGCGGCCTTTTTTCAACGTTTCATGACTATGCGACGCATAGATCGTGCCACCGATGCCCCGTATTCAGATTGGAGTGACAGTCGAATTCCCTGCAGCTTTCCCGTTCACAAGAAAAAAACTGGTTTTCGCTTTGCAATATTGCAAATAAAATCAAGCTCTTCCGCTACCTTGGAAAATACTGACCTCGATCTTGACAGAACTCCAAATCAGTCTTATCTTAGGGCATGCGGTGCTAGTGGCGTTGCAGAGATAGCCTAATACCCTTCCGTTGCTCGAATATACCCCAGACTAAGCCATCGCGAGCATCAAGACACAACAAAACGACTTAGGTTACCGGTATTCAAGCTCTGGGTCTAGGAACCGACAGGGTTCGGCATGAATGTTTGAGGAAGGGGAAACGTCAATCAGGGTAAAAGGCAAATCAAGCGGCACGGCCGGAAGTTCTTGTGAGATGCAGTGGTGCTCTGAAAGCCCAGCCAAATGGGCAGATGGCACTTGGCATCTAATTCGCTCTGCTCCTGGAGTGCGAGGCTTGGAAAAGAATCGGAAGGCTTTTTGCGGCGGGCTCACCTCGCGAGGTGGTTAGGCGCGAGGCCGCGGACCCGCTATGGCCTTAAACCTTGGTGCCATCATGCGGGGATTTCATCATTACGGGATCCCATGGGAGCGGCAAACGGCGGCAATATGCTCTGAACAACCCGCCTCAATTCAAAGCGGCGACAGAATTTAGGAGAATCAAAAATGCACTTAGACATAGACGTTAATCATAATGACGACCTTGCCGAACCTCACAACGACGGACAAGACGATTTCGAGGAACAGGAAATCGACCTTGAGGCGCAACTCTCGTCAAGCGAAGAAACCCAAGAGGACACCGAAACATCTGAGGCAGAGAGCGGACCTCGAAGCGATTCGGTCCAACTCTACTTGCGCGAGATCGGCACCGTAGCGCTGCTTGATCGGGAGCGCGAGGTTGAGCTTGCC
>JBFJNS010000230.1:0-5254 GCA_041618055.1 Binatia bacterium | reverse complement strand
TATGGCTTAGATTCTTGAACCATATGCCATATGCCATACGCCATATGCGAGCGAAGCGAAACGACAATGGATAACGGTAACATCGACAAGATTTTAGAAAAATACCCGAGCGATCCCAGCTCGCTCATTCAGGTATTGCTGGAGATTCAGAGCGAGTATCGCTGGCTTCCCAAGCAAGCATTGGAGAAGGTCAGCAAATCGTTAAACGTGCCTTTAAACCGGATCCAGCACATCACGACCTTTTATAAAGCCTTTAGTTTGGTTCCTAAGGGGCGCCATCAAATTCACGTTTGCACGGGCACGGCTTGTCATGTTCGCGGCGCGGGACGCATCCTGGAAGTGGTTCAGGACGCAACCGGCCTCAAACCCGGCCTGACGGACCAGGATTTCAAGTTTAGCCTCGAGACCGTCAACTGCGTCGGCTGCTGCGCTTTGGGGCCGGTGATGATCGTCGATGGCGAACATCACGGCAAATTGGCACCGGCCAAGTCAAAAGATGTCTTGAACAACTATGATTAAGGAAAGCTTATGCCAAGGATAAATTCACCTGCTGAATTGGAGGAATTCAGGAGGGCCGTCATATCAAAGAAAGGTCCGGATAAACCTTGCATTGCGGGATGCACTGGAACGGGTTGCCTCGCTCTTGGCGCCGCAAAAGTCGTTTCCGCCATTAAAGAGGAGGTTAAGAAACAGGGACTGGAAACTAAAGTGGAGGTCAGGGAAACAGGCTGCCCCGGCTTCTGCGAGAGAGGCCCCCTGACGGTAATTTATCCTGAGGAGCTATGTTATCTCCAGGTGCAGCCGGGAGATGCGAAAGAGATCGTTTCCCAGACCATAGGCGCCAAGAAGTTGATCGATAGGTTGCTTTATGTCGATCCCACAACCGGTAAGAAGATAGCCCATGAATCTGAAATACCCTTCTATAGGAAACAGATGCGGCTTCTTATCGGTAACAATATTAAGGTCGATCCCAAAAGCATTGATGACTATCTCGCAGTTGGTGGTTATTCTGCATTGGTTAAAGCTCTTTGTGAGGTGAACCCGGAACAAGTGGTGGAGTTGGTAAAAAAATCCAACCTGAGAGGGAGGGGAGGCGCCGGTTTTCCTACCGGCTTAAAGTGGGAATTTGCGCGCAAGAGCCCTGACAAGACAAAGTATGTGGTCGTCAACGCCGATGAGGGTGACCCGGGGGCTTTTATGGACAGGGCTGTACTCGAGGGTAACCCTTTCTCAGTCCTTGAAGGTTTGACCATCGGAGCTTATGCCATCGGCGCAAACGAGGGCTATGTTTACGTTCGACAGGAATACCCGCTGGCAGTCGAAAACGTGACCCTCGCCATCAAGAAGGCTGAGGAGTCCGGTTTTCTCGGGAAGAATATCCTTGGCTCGGGTTTCGATTTCACCGTCAAAGTGCATCGGGGAGCCGGCGCTTTCGTCTGCGGCGAGGAGACGGCGCTGCTCGCCTCACTGGAGGGCAAGCCGGGCGAGCCGAGGGCGCGACCGCCCTATCCGGCCGTGCACGGGGTGAACGGCAAGCCGACAAACATCAATAATGTGGAAACCTGGGCCACCATTCCTTTGATCCTTAATAAGGGGCCCGAGTATTTCGCCTCTATCGGCACGGAGCGGAGCAAAGGGACCAAAATCTTTTCACTCGTCGGCAAGGTGAACAATACCGGACTCGTGGAAGTGCCCATGGGGATTACGCTGAGAGATATCATCTATGAGCTGGGCGGCGGCGTCCCCAACGGCAAGAAGTTCAAGGCAGTCCAGACGGGTGGTCCGTCGGGAGGCTGCATTCCGGCGCGATACCTGGACACGGAAGTCGACTTCGACGAACTGCCCAAAGTCGGCGCCATCATGGGCTCGGGCGGCATGATCGTCATGGATGAAGACACCTGTATGGTCGACGTCGCGAAGTATTTTCTCAAGTTCCTTTCTACCGAGTCTTGCGGCAAATGCTCGCCATGCCGTGAGGGAATCAGGCAGATGCTCAAGATTCTGACCAGGATCACTGAAGGCAAGGGAAGGGAGAGCGACATCGGACTCCTGATGGAGCTCGCCGAATCGACAAAATTTGCCTCGCTCTGTGCCTTGGGTGGAACTGCCCCCAACCCGGTGCTCTCGACGCTGAATTACTTCCGCCACGAATACGAGGACCACATCCTCCATAAGCGATGCCCGGCCGGAGTATGCGAAGAGCTTTACAGAGCCAAGTGCATCAATGCCTGCCCCATCGGTCAGGATGTCCCGGGTTACCTCTCCCTGGTGGCAGAGGGGCGCTACGAGGAGGCGGTCTCGCTCATCTATCAGACCAATCCTCTCCCCGGCGTCTGCGGCCGGGTTTGCACGCATCCGTGCACCGACGTCTGCCTCCGCGCGGAAACCGATGAGCCAATAAACATTACCAAGATCAAGCGATTTGCCGTCGACATGGCTAAGCGACGGGGATACACCGTAAAGTTAAAGAAAGGTGAGCCGAAGGAAGAAAAGATTGCCGTGATCGGCGGGGGGCCGGGTGGCCTGGCCGCAGCGTACAGTCTGGCGTTGATGGGATATCAATCCACCATCTTTGAGGAACTCCCGGAGCTGGGCGGAATGCTCCGTTACGGGATTCCTGCCTATCGTCTCCCCAGGGATATCCTCGATCAAGAAATCGACTTTCTCATGCGCGTGGGCGTAGAAGTGAAAACCAATACCAGGGTGGGACGCGACATCACGCTTGAGCAGCTCCAGAAAGATTATGATGCCATGTTCGTCGCCGTCGGCGCGCACAAGAGCCTTCCCATGCGCATTTCCGGTGAGGATTTGCCGGGCGTGAAAGGAGGCGCTGAGTTCCTGAGAGAAGTCGAGCTGGGAATCGCCCCGAGTCCGGGGAAACGAGTAGCCGTCATCGGCGGCGGCAACACGGCCATGGACATAGCCAGGAGCTGCCGCAGGATGGGGGCCGAAGTGACCATTCTCTACCGGCGCGAAAGAAAGGACATGCCTGCCACCGAAGAGGAGATCGCGGACGCGCTCGCGGAGGGTATCGATCTCAAGGAACTTGTGGCCCCGAAATCCATCAGAAAGACCGACACCGGGTTGATCCTGGAGATGGAGCTGTGCGAGCTGAAGGATTTCGACCGCAGCGGGCGCCGCAGGCCGGTACCCATCGAGGGGGCCGTGGTTACACAGGAATACGATACGATCTTCTCCGCCATCGGGCAGGGCTCCGATCTTGAGTTTGCCGAATCGATCGAGACGAAAGGGGACACCATCACCGTCGACCGCCACCGTATGGTTACCAATCTCCCCGGAGTCTTTGCCGGCGGCGATGCCGTCATCGGCCCGGCGCGGGTCGTGGATGCTCTGGCGCATGGGAAAAAAGCTGCGGTCGAGATCGACAGATACCTGGCCGAGAAAGCGGGCCGCGAGCCTCACGCGGAAAGTCTGGAGAAGATCCAGGTGACGATGACGCTGCCCAAGGAAATTATCGAAACACCCATGGCGGAAATTCCCAAGCTTGACCCCAAAGAGCGAATCAAGGACTTTACCGCGGAGGTGGAGCTTGGTTTCGATGAGGAGACGGCCAAGAAAGAGTGCGGGCGCTGTCTCAGGTGTGATGTCAGTTGGCTGGCGGCCCGTGACAAAAGCCTAGTGATCGCCGGCGAATCGGTGCCGCCTGCCACCCGTGAAGAAGAAAGAGATGGCGCGCGGGCATAAGCCTGCAGATGCGCGCTTAGAGAAAAAACGATGACGCTGTGTAGATCGACAGGTGAAACAATTAGCGCGCTCGTTCAAAACGTTCAAGCTGTTCAACCGCTGCGCTCAGTTCAATCCCTCTCTGTTTCTCCCCCGCGTCGCAGGGGAGCCGGAGGGGGTTGGAACGATTGGAACTTTTTGAACGGATGGAACGGACTTTTTGAGTAAGGAAAATGAGCAAGGTCGTTTTACAGATTGACGGAAGAGACGTCGAAGCAGAAGAGGGGATGACCGTCCTGGAGGCGGCCCGGAGCGCGGGAATATCGATCCCGACGGTTTGCCACCACGAGAAATTGAAACCTTATGGGGCTTGCCGACTTTGCGTCGTGGAAGTCCCAGGCCGCGGCAAGGCGAACCTCGTGGCTTCTTGCCTCTACCCGGCGGAACCAGCTTTGAAGGTGACAACCAAATCCGAGAACATCGACAAGACTCGCAAGATCCTCATAGAGCAGCTTTTGGCCCATGCGCCGGATGCCGAGATATTGCAGAAGCTGGCTCAAGAGTACGGCGCCGACAAAGACCGTTTCGAAAAGGAAGCCTCGTTCTGCATCCTTTGCGGTCTGTGCGTGAGATACTGCGCCGAGGTCAAGCAGAAAAATGCCGTTGGTTTCTTTGACAGAGGAGCGACTCGGGAAATACGTTTTGTTCCGGAGGTGGCCGCGAAGGAGTGCTGGGACTGCAAGGAATGTTTCACAATCTGCCCGACATCCTATGCGCAGGCTGCCTATTCCCTGACCGAAGCGCTCGCCTTCCCCTCGCGCCTCGCCGAACTTTCGCCAGGGAAATAGGCAACGAATAACTGCGCCGATGGCAATCGGTGCACAGACAACAAACGATCCCCTTTTTCCTCCCCGGGCAAACACAGACGGAAACAGAGCCGATTAGGTCAATACTGAGGCCCGGCACCTTGCACCCCACACAGATTTGACCGGATTTCCCCACGAAATTGTGCCGTTTTACGTAAATCGTAAAATTTGATAAAGTTCCAACGAATGATCCGAAGCTTCAAAGACCGGAAAACGGAGGATTTCTTTGGTGGAGAGAATGTCAGGAAGTTTTCGGGCTTCAAGAAGGCGGCCGAGCGCAAGCTGGTTATGCTGGATAGCGCGGTGAAGCTGGGCGACCTCGCGGCGAGTCCCGGAAATAGATTGGAAAAGTTATCGGGAGCCAGAACCGGACAATACAGCATCCGAATTAACGACCAATGGCGGATCTGTTTCACTTGGAAAGACGATGGTCCGCATGACGTTGCAATCGTAGACTATCATTAAGGGGTGACAAAATGAAAAAGAATGGAATGCGACCGGTTCCGCCGGGTGAAATTCTCAACGAGGAGTTCTTGAAGCCGCTGGGCCTGACGGCAAACGCGCTGGCGAAGGCGATCGGGGTGCCGCCCAACCGGATCACGGCGATTCTGAAGGATGAAAGAGGCATCACGGGGGACACGGCGATCCGGTTGGGGACGTTTTTCAAAACATCGGCGGAATTCTGGATGAACCTCCAAATGACC
>JBFJNS010000229.1:0-5256 GCA_041618055.1 Binatia bacterium | reverse complement strand
CTTCAACATGTATGGGCCCATGATTCGATAGCGCCGCTTCGGAACCCATTCGATCTCAGGCACGGTACTGACGGGCTGCATCCCCAAGCCAAGAAACACGATGCCCAGCTTGTCCGAAACTTCCAATAGCTCGCGTATGTGCTGGTTAAACTCTTGGTTCGTGCAATGGATCGTATCGCACGGTTCGCCGCTGAGCTCGATCTGGCCTCCAGGCTCGAGATGGATCTCGTTTTTGCCCCGCTTCAGGGCGATGATGTGACCGTCCTGTTCCTCCGGTTCCCAGCCGCATGACTCCACCAGCTCTTTGAGAATCACCGCCACGCCGCGCGAGCCGAAATAGGGAATGGCCCTGCCCGTATTCCTGTCAATGCCGACCTTTTCGTACTCGGTGCCCACGCGCCACTGGTCGCGAGGCTTCCCGGAGTCGTGGAAAAAAGCTTCCAACTCCTCTTTGTTACGAATGGGCAACATGATTGCGAATATTGTGCAGGAAGGGCGGGTAGATCACGCCCCTCTCGGTAATAATGGCGGCTATCAAATCCTGAGGGGTTACATCAAACGCCGGATTAAGAACCTTGACACCCGTTGGCGCGAGGGGTCGCCCGAAAATATGCGAGACCTCCTTGGGATCCCGTTGCTCAATCGGAATGTCCTTCCCCGACGAACAAGAAATATCGATGGAGGATGTCGGCCCTGCCACATAGAACGGGATTCCATGGCGCCGTGCAAGCACCGCGATTGCATAGGTTCCGATCTTGTTGGCCACATCCCCGTTTGCGGCCACCCGATCGCATCCAACCACAACCACATCGACCCATCCCCTCTGCATCAAGTAACCGGCCATGCTATCGGTAATGAGTGTTGCCGGGATTTTTTCCTTTTTAAGCTCCCAGGCCGTGAGGCGCGCGCCTTGGAGAAAAGGTCGGGTCTCGTTGACGAAGACTTCGACCTCGGCTCCTGACTCTTTCATGGCGCGGATGACACCGAGCGCAGTTCCATAGCCGGCCGTCGCCAGAGCACCGGCGTTGCAATGGGTCATGACACGCTTTGAATTGCGCAACAGTTTGGCGCCGAATCTCCCCAGGGCTTTGTTCGCCGCGATGTCCTCCTTGTATATCTTCAGCGCCTCTGCCTTGAGAAGCCGCTTGACCACGTCAATCCCTTTGCCGCGGTTTAGGGTGTAGACATTGCGCATTCGTTCTAATGCCCAAAAGAGATTGACCGCGGTGGGACGAGTCTTGGAAAGTGTCAACAAAATGCGCTCAAATCCGCGATCGAAACTCTTATCGTTCCCCTTTAAAACGCCCAAAGACACGCCCATAGCGGCGGCCACGCCCAGCGCCGGCGCGCCCCGAATCACCATCTGGCGAATGGCGTCGGCCACTTCTCGATAGTCACGGTAAACCCGGTAGACCTCTCGGTGCGGCAGCAGCCGTTGATCAAGCATGACGACCCGATTGTCCTTCCACTCAATGGTTCTCACGGCCATGGCAAGATTCCTATTTTCAAAGAGATCGAGTATAGTAGTTGAAAGACGCAAGCGTCAAGGGTTGCCAATGGAATTCTATCGCCTCTTTGGTTACCTTTCCGGTCTCCTCTTCGTCAAACCGGAAATGGAGCCGACCACCTTATATCTCACGGCTGCCTTGGTGCACGTTCTCGATGCCGCTCTTTGCTGCGTCATTGCGACCCACAGCGCCCGGCGAACCGTTCCCTGGACCCTGGCGGGCCTCGTCTTTGGCATCTGGGCGTTGGGCACGCTTTTCCTTTTGCCTGCAAAAAAGTTGGCGGCGAGCTAGCGTGCCGGGCTCGCGCCAGGCTCACTCCAAGCTAGGTCGCCGCTTCAGCCCGGGCTGCTGTGGAATTAGTCGGTCTGCGCGATTACATAGGCGAGACCGTGTTGACCCGTATGCGTGATGGAAAGAAACCAGCTGCGTATTTCTAACTGTTCCGCCCATTGAGCGGTCTTGCCGTGCAACACGACTCCCGGCTTGCCACTGCGAGCGCGTGCGACTTCGATATCGAGCCATCGGACCTTGGATCCCCAACCCCGTCCGAGCGCTTTCATGACCGCCTCCTTGGCGGCAAAGCGGCCGGCGTAGCTTTCGTAGCGGCCGCGCCGTTTTTTTTCACAGTACTGAATTTCATTGGCTGTAAAAACCCGCTCTCGGAAACGATGGCCGATCCTGGGATCCTCCAAGGCTCTGCGAATTCGTGCAACTTCCACCAAATCTACGCCCACACTGACGATCATTGAGGACAGTTTGCCCCGGCTGAGGGCGGCATGTCAACGACAGCATCTCTTACTGCCGCAAGCGACTCCTGCCAGAGGGTTAACTTGAAAATGGCATTTGGTGCATGGCGCCGCGCACCATTGGCCGTCAGCCATCTGCATTCAGTTTTCAGCCCTGAACGCTCGTCGCAGTTTCCCGACCGCTGATCGCTATGTTGTCCGTGTCATGCAAGGCTCCGCCATGAGGTTCACCGAACGAGTCGCTTCTCCCTTGCGTTGAGCTGCGGCACCCGGAATCGAGCGAATAAGGGAAGGGCACTTTCGCTTTTCAGGCAAACTGATGTTTCTGTGGGCAGGCATGTGGCGCTATTCACCAGGATTTGTTACGATGCCAACCATCTTGATGGAAGGAGAAACTGCACGGTGTTGAAACGCTTTGCTTTTCTGATTTCCTTTTTGATTTTGACATGCCCGCCGTCCTTTGCGTGGGCGCAAAAAGGCAAGATCAAAATCGCCATTCAAGCGCCGCTGTCGGGCGAGCAAGCCGCTCTGGGCGAGCATATCAAGCTGGGCTCCCAACTTGCGGTCGAGGAAGCAGTCGCGTCGTTCAAGAAGCGGGGTTTTGACCTTGTTTTCGTGCCCTATGACGATCAAGCCAAGCCCGAGGTCGGCGTGGCCAATGCGCGCAACATTGTCGCCGATCCCGACGTCCTCCTTCTTGTCGGCCATTTCAATTCCGGAGTCGCCCTTCCCTCCTCGGAGGTTTATAAGGACGCCATGCTGGCCATGATCTCGCCTGCTAACACGGCCACCGAGATTACCGACCGCGGGTATCCTAACGTCAATCGGGTTTGTGGCCGAGATGACGTGCAGGGTCCCGTCGGCGCCCGTTTTGCCTTTCATGACCTGAAACTCCGATCCGTCTATATTATTCACGACAAGACGCTTTACGGCCAAGGCGTCGCTGACAACTTTCGCGATGAGGCCGTGAAACTCGGAATGAAAGTTCTCGGCTATGACGGGACCGAAGAGCGTGCGAATTTCGCTCCCATGATCATTCCCATCAAGGCCAAGAACCCAGACCTTGTGTACTTCGGCGGCATTTATCACCAGGGTGGCCTGCTGCTGAAGCAGATGCGCGAAAAGGGAGCAAGAGCCGTGTTCATGGGACCGGACGGTTTCGACTCCTCCGAGATCGTCAAGATCGCCGGGGCGCAAATCAAGGGCACCTATTACACGACCGTTGCCGGGCCGCCCGATGCCTATCCCGAAAGCGCCGCGTTCGCCAAAAAATTCAAGCAACGCTTCGGCAAGGAAGTCGAGTCTTTTGCCATGTATGGCTATGACGCTGCCCGGGTCGGCATAACGTCCATAGAACAAGCGCTGCAATCGAACGGCGGCAAGAAGCCCTCGCGTGCCGAGGTCTCAGCCGCGATCAGGAAAGTGAAAAACTTCAAAGGCGTTACAGGGTCCATCGCTTTCGACAATAAGGGAGACCCCGTGAAAGCGAGATATTTCGTCCTGCAGTTCGAAAAGAGAAGCTATCCAGGGAAAGTGGTCAAGATCATCGAACAGGAAGCGCCCCCGGCCAAAAAGCCTTAGAACCGCTCACGGCTCAGTTCAAAAAAACCGAATCAAGCCGCGGGTGTCGCGCGCTCAACCCTCCCACACACAAGAAAGATCGCGCCATGAAACGGAAACTACGTGTCGCCGTCCTCTTCGGCGGGAAATCCGCGGAGCACGAAATTTCCATACTTTCAGCGCGCAACATCGTCGAAGCCATGGACAAAAAAAAATATGAGATTGTCGCCATCGGCATCGACAAAGAAGGGCGCTGGTTTCACGACGAGCGCCGCGAGTTCCTGAGCGCGGACGGGCCATCGCGGGTCGCATGCCCCCGCGAGAGAGATTCCGCGGCCGTCGTGCCCGGTGCGCCCCGTGTCCCCCTCATTCGGGTATTTCCGCGTCGCGCCCTGGGGGCTGTCGACGTGGTGTTTCCGGTTTTACATGGACCTTTCGGCGAAGATGGTACGGTTCAGGGGCTCTTGAGAACCGCCGATGTTCCTTTCGTGGGGGCCGGAGTCCTGGGTTCTGCGGTGGGCATGGACAAGGATGTCATGAAACGGTTGCTGAGGGACGCAAAAATACCAACCGCCGACTTTTTGGTTTTTCACCGTAAGTCGTCAACACCGCTCGACTTCGGGAGCATCAGGCGCCGGATTGGACTGCCTTTTTTCGTCAAGCCCGCCAATCTCGGTTCGTCCGTAGGCATTAGCAAGGTCAGTGGCCGCCAGGCATTCGATGCCGCGGTGAAGGAGGCCTTTCGTTTCGACGACAAGATTCTCGTTGAGGAGTTTATTCAAGGCCGCGAGATCGAATGCTCGGTTCTTGGCAATGAGAACCCCATGGCCTCGCTGCCTGGAGAAATCATCACGAGCCACGATTTCTACTCCTACGACGCAAAATATATCGACGAAAAAGGCGCCCAATTGGTGATTCCCGCCAAGCTGCCGCAGAGGACCGTGAGCGCGGTCCAACGGACAGCCATCCGAACCTTCAAGGCTCTCTGTTGCGAAGGCATGGCTCGGGTTGATTTCTTTCTGCGCCCCAACGCGGAAGTTATGGTCAACGAAATCAATACCATTCCTGGCTTTACCAAGATCAGTATGTATCCGAAGCTTTGGGAAGCCAGTGGCATTTCTTATGCTCGACTCATCGATCGCCTGATCCAGCTTGCGCTGGACAGGTTTCGCCAGGATAAGAACTTAAGAAATTCAATTTAATGCCGATCAAGCTTGCTAGAAGGGATGCGACGAGTTCTTCGTCGTTTGAAAGGGATCGGCAGCGATGGCTCTCAAGCCGCTTACACACGAAGACCCGCTGTACCAGTTGCTACGGGATGGCGACGTCAAGAAATTCAATCTCCGTAAGGCGCAGAGGGCGTGCTGTGATTTGACCCACAGCGATTTCAGGAATCTAGACCTTCGCGGACTCGATGCCAGTGGCGTTGACTTCAGCAATAG
>JBFJNS010000228.1:0-5263 GCA_041618055.1 Binatia bacterium | reverse complement strand
CGCTTCCTCCAGGGTAAGGATTTTTTGCCCCTGGAAGGATTTCTTACGCCATTTTCCAACGTCGAGGTCTTTGAGTTGTGCAAGGGTTTTGTCCTTGATGGCACCCGTGGTTCCGGTAGTTCGCTGGAGTCGTTCATCATGAAATACAACCACGTGACCATCGCAGCTAAGCTGACAATCCAATTCAATCATATCGGCCCGTGCTTCGATGGCTTTTTCAATAGCAAGGCGGGTATGCTCTGGAAAATTACCGGACGCGCCCCGATGGGCGACCCGAACGAAGTTCGCCATAACCTATTCGCCCTGCACTGGGCTATGGATCACGTTTGACCACGACAACACGTCCAGTCTACCCGTGGGCTTCGCGTGGATCTTTCAAGTAGATGAAGAACTCCCGGTTTCCCTTGGGACCCAATAGCGGTGATTCCGTCGTTCCCTTGACTGCAAGGCCGAGGCTTTTAGCCGCCGCTCCTACCTCTTCAACGACCCGCCGATGCTCATCGGGAGAACGAACGACCCCACCTTTACCGACTTTTCCTTTACCGACTTCGAACTGCGGTTTGATCAGCGCCACCATCTCGCCACCATGGCGCAGCAGACCGTGCACCACCGGGAGAACCAATCGGAGGGAAATAAAGGAAACGTCGATGGTCGCCAATTCAGGCGCACCAGGTAATTCCGACGGCGCGAGATATCGGATGTTCGTCTTTTCAAAAACTACCACGCGCGAATCGTTGCGAAGTGTCCAGTCGAGTTGGCCATAGCCTACGTCCACCGCATACACTCGACGGGCCCCATGAGCCAACAAACAATGGGTAAAACCGCCGGTGGACGCCCCAACATCTAAAGCAGTCTTGTCTCGAACCTCAAGGCCGAACGCATGCAGAGCTTTTTCTAATTTGATTCCCCCTCGGCTCACGTACGGAGAGCTTGGCTTGAGCTGCAAGTCCGCCTTTTCATCCACCAGGGTTCCCGCCTTGGTAACGGGCCGCGCATCAACCAGTACTTCACCGGCCAAGATACGGCCACGCCCTTCTTCGCGGCTGGCAACCAACTCCCGCTGCAGCAGCAGTTTGTCTAAGCGCTCCCTCTTTCCCATCCGTCCCGACTTTTCTTCTTACCCCGTCGCACTAGTTGCAGTGCCGTCTGGGTAATAGAATCTCTGTCAAAGCCGTAGATCTTTCTAAGTTCATCCTGCGTTCCGTGTTCGATGAACCGGTCCGGCACTCCGAGGCGCTTGATCTGCACATCGCTGATTCCCTCGTCGGACAGGAATTCCATCACTGCGCTGCCGAAGCCTCCGGCGAGCGCATGGTCCTCTACCGTGATGAGACGGGGAATGCGCAACAACAAGTCTCGGAACAGATCCTTGTCCAGAGGCTTTACAAACCGCGCATTGACAACGGCTGCACGGATCCCCAAGGGAGCCAAATCCTCGGCCGCGCGAAGCGCCGGAATGACCGTGTGGCCAACCCCGACGATCACGATATCACTGCCTTCGCGCAGCAACTCCGCTTTGCCGATCTCCAAACTCCTCAAATCCGAATCCATCGCCACACCCCATCCCTCGCCGCGCGGATAGCGTAGTGAAATCGGGCCGCGATATTCGATGGCGGTCTTGAGCATATGTCTTAATTCGTTTTCATCCTTGGGCGCCATGACCACCAGATTGGGAATCGACCGCATATAGGCGAAGTCGAATACCCCGTGATGAGTTGGCCCGTCCGCACCGACGAGGCCGCCTCGATCCAAAGCGAAAACCACGTGAAGGTTCTGGAGACAGACGTCATGGAGAATCTCGTCGTACCCCCGTTGCAGGAACGTCGAATAAATCGCCACCACCGGGATCAAGCCCTCTGTCGCCAGGCCGGCTGCAAAGGTGACCGCATGCTGCTCGGCGATGCCCACATCATAGGACCGTCCGGGGATCTCGCGCGAGAGTTTGTCGATCCCAGTACCACTCCCCATGGCAGCCGTAATGCCGACGACTTTCGGATTGTCCCGGGCCAAGCCGATGAGCGCTTCGGCGAAAACATCCGTGTAGGTTGGAACCGATCCCTTGTCCTTCTTCGGTTTACCCGTGAGAACGTGAAACGGCGTAACGCTGTGATATTTGACGGGATCTTTTTCCGCCGGCGAATAGCCCTTGCCTTTCGTCGTCAGCACATGGACCAGAATCGGCCTCTCGATCTTTTTGACGTTCTCGAGAGTCGTCACCATTTCCCCAATGTTATGACCATCGATGGGGCCGACGTACTGAAAGCCGAGGCTCTCAAACAGAAACCCCGGGGTCACCAATCCTATAAAGGAATCCTTCACCTTGCGCGCCGCCTGGAAGAGTTCTTCTCCCCGAGGCAACGTTCTCAATAGGGTGGAAATATTTTTTTGTAATCGGAGGCCAAAATCCGTAGTAAACTGCTTGCTCAGGAACGAGGACACCGCCCCGACTCGCGGGTCGATAAAGTGCTCATTGTCATTGAGAACGACAATTAAATCCTTTTCGAGATGGCCAGCCTGGTTTAATCCTTCGAAAGTCAGGCCCGCACTCAAGCCACCATCGCTAATCACGGCTACGACTTTACGCGGAGACCCTTCCAAAGTTTTTGCCTCGACCATGCCGAGAGCGGCTGAGATGGACGTGCCCGCATGTCCCGCACCAAAGACATCGTATTCGCTTTCGTCACGGCTTAGAAATCCGCTGAGGCCCCCGAGCTGGCGAATGGTTCCAAGGCGATTGCGTCGGCCGCAGATTAGTTTATGCGCGTAAGCCTGATGCCCCGTATCCCAAACAATACGATCGTCCGGGGTTTTGAACACGTAATGGAGCGCCAGCGTCAGTTCCACAGCGCCCAGGGTCGAGGCTAGGTGTCCGCCGACTTCGGACACCACCGAAATGACTTCTTCCCGGATCTCTGTGGCCAACTGGTCAAGCTCTTGAAGCGTCAGTCGGCGGATGTCGCGCGGATATTCGACAGCGTCAATTAAGCGAGCCATAGTTAGATACGTATCTCCTGACGTTAAGATTTATTGGATTCGTGCAGCGCGTTGGCGACAATGCGCTGGGCCAGAGCCCTGAGAGGCGCTCCCCTCTTACCGTACGACGCGAGCTCGCATATGGATTGACCGAGCAATTCTCTCAGCCGCTCTCGCGCCTGCGCGATGCCAACCACGGAGGGATAGGTCGCCTTCCTTTTCTCTTTATGTCCGGACTCGACTCGATCCCCCGCGGCGGTTTCACCGAGCGCATCTATAAGGTCGTCCGCGATTTGGAAGGCCAATCCGAGATACTCCCCGTAGCGCGAAACCCGGCGCAGATCGGCGGGTTTCGCGCCGGCAACCTGGGCCCCGATGCGGATCGATGCCAGTATGAGAGCGCCCGTCTTGCGCACATGAATGTATTCCACGGTCGGGAGGTCCACGTCCTTATTCTCCGACTCTAGATCAAACGCTTGACCGCCCACCAAACCCGCAACTCCGATGGCGTGTGACAGCTCGTGAATCAGCTGCACGACTAGGGCCGGTGGCACAGCTCGCAGAACTTCCGGACCGGATATCAGGTGAAAGGCCTCGGTGAGAAGACCATCCCCCGCCAGCAGAGCGATGCCCTCGCCGAAAACCTTGTGCGTTGTCGGCTCGCCGCGGCGCAAATCATCGTTGTCCAGCGCAGGCAGATCATCGTGGATGATCGAATATGCATGAACCATTTCCACGGCGCATGCGAAAGGTAGAATAACTCTCTGCTTAGCGCCAAAGAGTTCGCCCGTAGCGAGCGTCAAGATTGGACGCAACCGTTTTCCTCCCGGGAATAGCCCGTGACACATGGCCCGGCGAATCAGCTGCGAATGATCCGAAGCAACTTTGATGCGTCGGGCTAAAGCACGATCGATCACAGCCCGTCGCGAGCTAAGATATTTATCCAATTCTAATTCAGTCACCCGCTCTCGTCCATTCGTCGCCGCCGATTCGAGCTTGTTTCCGTCATGGCTGCGGCCCGCCAAACCCAATGGGGTACTGTATCATCAGGTTGTTTGAATCTTCAAATCTGCCGCACCAAGGCCTACGGCTACCCATCGCCTGAACGCGTCTTGGACAGGGCGGAAGGATGAGCAAACGACTGCGACTCATGAAGCCTGCCGTTCCCCCTTAAAACCAGCAACGCGATCCCCACGGCGCCGAGACCCGCAGCAACCGCAATCCAGTATCCATTGAGCACGCAGAAACCCAGGGGCAGAGCGAAATTGACGGCGTAGACCCAGACCGCAAACCAAATGCTACCGCGGGGATTGGGCGCTAGTTTATGGATCATGGCCAGCAAGACAAGCCCCGTCAAGCCCCAACCCACCAGATTGGTCCACGGCATCCCGTAGTAACTCCCAGTCTCGCCCCAGACCCAATAACTGGTGACCTTGCTCATCGCGGGATCCAGCAAGAGATCCCAGGCAACTAGAAGCGAGGTGGCCAAGCACACGGCGGACAGTCCGCTGCTCCGCTGCCGCGCGATGATCCAGGCCGCCCAACTTACGGTAAACCAACTCAAAGGGATCAGCAGGGGTACGCGATCGAACCATTTCGGCCCCAGCAATGCCGTATAAGAATAGGCGCCAAAAGGAATGCCGTAGGTCGTGCCCAGCAATTCGCTCGTAAGGCTAACAAAATAAACGGCAAGAAAGGCCCACAACGCTTTCCATCGGTTTTGCAAAAGGGCTTCCGCCAACACGGCAAGACCGCCAAAAAGCATGTTCCCAACGGCAAAGCCGTAAAAGGCCCAACTGAAAAAACGAGCTTCCGGGTCGACTTGAGCTAGGAGTTCCGGTCGAGCCGTAAAAATGCCATAGCCAAGCAAACTCGCGATGACGATAACGGCTTGCACGATCAAGCAGAACAACGCAACAAAATACACGGAGCCTCCTCCATACTCAAATATTCTCCATCATGGCTGACTCATCGGGACTGTCCTATTTCCGAATGTTTCCAAACCATTTGGATAGGGACCGGCGACCATGGGTGGGAAACCCGGGCCGGGATCGATGTTATTACATGGCAGATTCCCCGGGCCACAGCCTTGAGCTTCCGACCACCGGTCGCATAGGCTCGCTGGTCCCAAGCCCGCCATCCTTGGCTTAGAACGAGAGAGCCAATTTCCGCGTAAACATGCCGCGCTGCAGCCACCGCGCACGCGGAACGAAACGACAGATGCCACAATCCCTCGTCGCCGCTCCGATAGTAGCGATCCGCCGCAAGCAAAAGCCGGCGCACGACGAGG
>JBFJNS010000227.1:0-5275 GCA_041618055.1 Binatia bacterium | reverse complement strand
GGAAGGGGAGATTTTCGGACGAAATGACGACGAATTTATACAGCGAACTTTGGTTCCAGGACACTAGATAAGGGGTAAACAATTCCGCGGTCGATTTTCACTGCCGCCGATCGAGCCCCGTCCCTCTGCAAACATCTCGGCGAAGTCTTTTGTTGTTGACTGCTCCGAACGCTGACTTGATCGAGCACACCGAGTGGGCATTTGAAGTCGCATCTTGACCTATCGCCTTGACGCCCATCGAGATCGGCCAGTTTCTCAGCCAACTGTTTGTGCCCCTCCGCTTTCTCTGTTACGCACTCGCGCTCCCGGATGATTGTGCTGGAACTTAATCCGCCGAGCTCCGTTTCGAGCCGCGCAGCTTTTCCAAAAGACTTCTCAATCCTGGTCGCCCTGGTAAATAGCGTCCCGGTCGTTGCCTCGGCACGTACGGGAATTTGTAAGTCGTTTCCCGCTTGAATGTCTATTATAAAGTGACCCGTAAGTCCGATCGCCACCGTGTCGAGTCTTGATCAACAAGAGGTCGGTGTGAGCGAAAAGAAAGTCTAAATCTAAAAGTCTGACCCCGCACCCAGGTCTATCATCGAAGCACGAGGGCGCGAGTGGCTAATGGCATATGGCGAATGGCTGGCGCGGGTTCAACCGTTCAAAGTTCAACGATGCAAGAGCAAGAGGCGTGATGGCACGTTGCGCATAGCAGCTAGGGGAAAAGGCGCGAATGGCTTATGGCTCGTAGCACGTGGCACGTGGCAGAAAGAGCGCATGTGGCAGATGGCGCGTGGCAACAGATTAGATTCCGTTCCAATCGTTCAAAACGTTCAACCGCTGCGCTCCGTTCAAGTCGTTAACACCGGAATTGGTTCCACAGTTCAATCGTTCAAAAGTTCAAGGATGAAAAGGCGAAGGGCGCGGATGGCCTATGGCGAATGGCTGATGGCACGCAGCGCATGGCGCGTGGTAAGAGATTAGACCCCGCTCCAATCGTTCAAAACGTTCAACCGCCGCGCTCCGTTCAACACGTTTACACAAGAACTCATTCAACCGTTCAAAGGTTCAAGGATGGGGCCCGGCCCCCTCTACGCGGAACGGAGGCCTTTCCGCCAATGTTCGGTCTAGGCTTCAAACACCGAATCCTTTTTAGGAAGGCTCGAGAACTCGTCTGCTAAAATGAAAAAGCCCTCGATTCGTCGAGGGCTTTTTCATGGAGCGGGTGAGGAGGGTCGAACTCCCGACCTTATGCTTGGCAAGCATACGCTCTAGCCAACTGAGCTACACCCGCCTACGTCTTAGAACTACATGAACCAAGAATCTTTGTCAATTTGCGCAACTCTGCTTGCCATTCAAACGAGCTTGCCTCAGACGAAAAAACCGCAGGTGGTAACTGATTCCCGACCACAAGGCAATCACCGCCGAAAGGGCCAGAAAATAAATTCCCACGGCATAAAAATCGATTCCCCAATACGGATAGTGCACCAAGAGCGCCACCACGGCAAAGGCCTGAAGGATGAACTTGTATTTTCCCAATGCCTCCGCTTGCATGACGATCCCTTCCGTCAGTGCGATACCGCGGATAACGGTCACCGCTGTCTCCCTGGCGATAATGACCACAACGAGCCATGCAGGGACGCTCGGTTCGCCCGGGCGATTCATGGCCGCCAGCATGATCAGCGCCGACGCGACCATAAGCTTGTCCGCCAAGGGATCTAGGATCTTACCGACATCGGAAACGCTCTGGTTACGCCGCGCCAAATACCCATCAAAGTAATCGGTCACCGAAGCAGCCAGGAATAGAGACGCAGACAATAGCCCTGATGTGCGGTCAGGAAAGGTCAATAGATACACAAGAACGGGGATGATAAGAATGCGTAAGAAGCTGAGCAGATTGGGAACTGTCCAGACCACGGAGCGCTCAGAAAATTAAACTCTTTCGCCTAGGGATCGATTTACTGGCTGGTCTGCCGAATGGCCTGAAGCGCGCTGCTCCGATAAGCGTCATAGAAGCGCAGCACCCGCCGCACATACTCTCGCGTCTCGGCGTAAGGCGGAATTCCACCATGCGTTTCGACAGCCTTGCTACCCGCATTGTAGGCAGCCAAACTCAGCTCAACGTCCCCCTGATACCGACCGAGCAGTAGCTTCAAGTGCCGAACCCCTCCGTCAATGTTATCAGCGGGGTCAAACACATCGACCACATTGTGCAGACGCGCCGTGTCCGGCATGAGTTGCATCAACCCCATAGCGCCTTTCCGGGAGCGCGCATTGGAATTGAAATCCGACTCGGCTTTAATGACGGCCCGGACCAGATCGGCGTCCATGTCGTGTCGGTTGGAGACTGAAACAATCAGGTCTTCGTAGCTATTCGGCGAATAAAGCGCGCCCGCCGACTGCGGAGTGCTCTCGCGAATAACCCGCCGATATCCCGCATGAGTCGGCACATTCGTAAACGTGAGGACCCCTTGCTTGTCTCTGTATACATAAACATCCGCCCAACCGGCACCAGGCGCCATCAATAAAAAGGCAGTTATAAACGCGAGGAAGCTAATTATACCCTTTTGTGGCATAAGTATTCGTCGGCAAATTTTGTTTAGAATAGCCGTCATATTGGCGGCTGTCAAACATTATCGGAGGACTGGCTCTTCCCCGTATTTTAACTCAGCAGTTTCCTCCCCGCGGGCGAAACGAGACGCTTCACCAACGGCAAATCCCCCTCGAGGAAATCGACCCGGGACAATTCCGAAAAAGATAGCCACGCTATGTCCTCGAACACAAGATTGCGCACGGCCCCGGAGAAAGCCCCAACTTTGTAGAATCTCAGATTCACCGTCGCGGCTCCCGGGTAAGGTTGTTGGTGGCGGAAAATCTCCCTGAGGTCATAGGCGTCGATTCCCAATTCCTCTTTGAGCTCCCTGATAAGAGCTTCTTCGTGGCTCTCCCCTTCCTCCACTTTGCCTCCCGGAAACTCCCACTTGAGGGGCCATGAACCATCTTTCTTCCGTTGGCAAACGAGCAACCGGTCCCCCCTTACGATGAGAGCTGCAACGACCTCAATGATGTTCATCTTTAATTCCGTTCCCTCGGATACGCGCCAAAGCATCCAGGCGCAAACATGATTCGCATCATAAAATCGTCTCTGTCACAACCACGCGAACGAAGCAGTTTCGATACAAGTTATTCCCACCCGATAGGCTAGAAGATTACTAAATGTCCGTTTTCATCTCATCTTGCTACGTTCTTCGCTTCTCCCATTGAGCTTTCGTTTCGCGAGCCATCTTTTACCTGGACAAGCGCTGATGACTGAGATAAGTGGTTTGCTATTGTTGCCGAATCGGCACCGGCATCTCAAGCCGATCGAGGAGGAAATTCACAACGCAAGGGGTTCCGGAGGGACAATCGCCAGGCTGCACCGCGTGAGGGGAATGCTGTTTACCGTTAAGAGCGCAGCGTTTTTCCCCCCATGCCGCTTTTGTCGATAACGGACAATGAACTTGCACCGACAACGATTGTGTCGCATCCGGCCCCGCGCCTGCTGAGGAGGGCAAATCGCAATGGCAGTCCATACAAACCCGATCATTATTCACGGCGGACGGCTGATCGACGGCAACGGCGGCCGGCCCGTGGAGAATGCGACCATCGTGATCGAGGGCACCCGGTTCGTGCGTGTGATCCAGGGGAAGATAGAATTTCCCGACAATGCGCGACTCATCGACGCAGAGGGAAAGACCGTTCTCCCGGGGTTCATCGACAACCATGTGCACTACCGCGACTTGCTGGGAGAGCTGTTTCTCGCCTTCGGCGTCACCTCCGTGCGCGACTTGGGGAATCATCCTCAATGGATCTTGGCCCAGAGGGATGCGGTCAATGAAGGGCGCATCAAGGGGCCGCGGATTTTTTGTGCCGGTGGGGGCTTCTACGGGAGAGCCTCGGCGCCGCACCATCAGGTACCCACGAATCCCAGCGAAGCGAAGCAGATGATGCGGCAGGTCATAAAGCAAGGGATGGACTATGCCAAGACACATCTGCATATGCGCGTTGACATCATTCGCGCTCTCGCCGAAGAAGCCCATGGCGTGGGCTTCAAGGTGTTGGGTCATCTAGACACCAGCATCCTTCCCTACGCAGAGGCCGGGATCGACGGCGTGGAGCACGCTTCGGGCTGCGCGGAGGCAACCATCAAAAGCCCGGAAGGGCTGCAGAATCTCGCGTCCGTAAAGCTCTGGCTGGCAAAATTCTTGGCCTGCTGGAACTTCGCCGAGCGCGAACACTTTGACGAGGTTACCGAGTTTCTCGCCAAGAATGGGACCTACATCGAGCCGACCATGGTTCTCTGGGGCGCATCCCTGGGCAGGAGGGAGCAATGGGAAAAAGAGGATTACGAGATCCTCAAGCGCCCCGGTCTCACTTATGTCACCGATTATTTGCGGCTCCAATGGCTCCATCATTATTACCTCGCATACGGGGCCAGAGCCGAATCGGCTCCGGAACAGGACGTCGTCATCGCCAATCGCTACTCGATTTACGGCATTTACCCGAAGCAAGGGCTTCAGGAAGGCTACAGGCGACTGCAAGAATTCATCGGCAAGCTGATCAAGGCGGGAGGCAACATCGTCACCGGCACGGACGCGGCCGCCGTGATGCCCGGTATCAGCCTGCACCGCGAGATGGAGTTTCTCGTCGATTCCGGCCTCAGCCCCATGCAGGCGATTCAGGCGGCAACGAAAGTGGGAGCGGCCTATCTGGGCCGAGAGAAAGAGCTGGGAACCGTCGAAGAAGGAAAATTAGCGGATCTGGTGATACTGCGGGGAGACCCGCTGAAAGATATCCGTCAGAGCCGCAATGTTGAGATGGTGATCAAAAACGGCGACATTATCGACACTTCTTTCCACGCAAGCTTCACCAATCCTATCCCGCGGCCCACGGGGCAGGAATTCTACGGCTATCCTATTCCCAAACTGGAAAAGATCTCGCGCCAGGTCGCCGTGGAAAGCCAGGGAGACATGGAGCTGGAGATTAAGGGCAAGGATTTTTTCCCCGACTCCGTGCTCCAATTCGGGGCGAGTCCAGTCCCGACACGATTCAAGAGCCAAACGGAGCTGAGCGCCACCATTCCATGCCATCTTCTCAAGGTCGGCACGATTCCAGTATCGATCGTCAATCCCAGACCCCATGAGTACCCCAACCTGGGAGCGACTTCCAATTCGGTCCCGTTCCTCATTAGGTTCGCGAAAACAAGCCAGGAAGATTAATCAAAAAAAGGGAGAAAGGTTAAAGTACTATGTAT
>JBFJNS010000226.1:0-5281 GCA_041618055.1 Binatia bacterium | reverse complement strand
TTACGGTCTCCAACTTACAGCTCAATTGTTAGACGGCAAATTGCGCGGAGAAGCAGAATGGGGGCTGAGCGATGCCGATGTTGCTTTGGGAGACCAGATTGGTAGGCAGCGTGACCAGGCAAGACGTTTCAAGATTGCAACGTCGCCGTTCGGCGTCAACCTTGCGGCGGAATACCAGCGTGTCGGGAGAGATTTTATCAGCTTGGCCAATCCAACCCTGGTACGTGATAGAGATACCGTGCTTCTAAGCGCCGGCACCACATTGGGTTTTACAACCTTGAATCTCGGATATCATTGGGGGCGGGACAACGTGAGGAATGACGAGAACTTGCCTCGCGTGACGCAGCGAGGGCCAACGGTTAATTTCGGATTGAACGTTCCCGAGTACCCAAGCTTTGCTGTGACCTACACTCGCAGCGAACAGGACAGCCAGCATGTCAATCAATCCACCGGGATCATCCCGATGGAGTCCATCACGGATACAGTCACAGCCGGCGTCTCGTATAATCGCTCGCAGTGGAACATCTTTGTCAACACCGGTTTCACCCTGCAGGACTTCAAGAAAGGGCTGCAAGATACGGAGAACGCCAACTTGAGTGTTGGATTCGGTTTCAATCCGTCTCCTTCTTTCAGTATCACTCCCGGCTACACGTTAAACCGCCAGAAGAATCGCAGCACGAAGACGGTTACTTTCACGCAAGTTCCGACCTTGACGACTACGTGGACTATTGTTCCCGAGCGTATCGTTCTCCATTCGCAGACTTCTTTCAACGAGACCAAGAACGAGGGCGCAACCAGCACGTCGGCGTTTTCGGAGCTGCTGCGTGTGACCTGGCACATGAAAGATCTCATTCGGAACTACGCTGAACCGGCCTTATCGCTACGCTTCAATTACAATCAAAACAAGGCAGGGGCAGGGTTCGCGAGTCCGGATCAATGGGGAATCTTCCTCGTGTTTGACCTGTTCGCGCGACTGCCCATCCTGCCGGCCACGTGGGCAAATAGCTTTCTTTCGGTTCCGTCCCAAGGGACGACCAAAACAGGAGTTCCCCCCGGTACGACGGCTAAGCCATAAGGATCTCGCAGATGGAGAAAAAAAAGCTGTTACTGGGTGTGCTGCTGGGGGCTCTGGTCGTATCAAGCCTGTACGCATCTGCGCGCGGCGTTTTTGCACAAGTCGCGGTTTTCGTCACTTCGGTAACTGCGACACCTTCCACGCCGCTGGTGAGATCTCCCGTCTCCATCAGAGTCAACGGCTCGGGAACACTGGCCGTGGGCTGTCTCTTGACGGTGACTTTCGGAGACGGCAACTTCAAAAATTTCGGCCCTGGGACAACTTTGCCGCTGACAACGGTATACAGTTACACTGTTGCGGGAGATGCCGAACCCTCCGCCACAGTGGCCGGCGGCTCGTGCCCTTTCAGCACTGCCACTACCAACATCAGCGTTCGAACCGCACCCACGGCCCCGTTTTCTCTGCGGCGTGTTGAGGTGCGTTTTGAAAATGGGCGCGGCGAGATCACGGTCGGGAGAGACCAGCCCGGATTGACGGCCTTTGCCGATGTCCTGTTCAACGGTACTGGCCTTTTCACCGCAGCCTGGGAAGTGGACGGGCGCACTCTCGCCATCATTCACGAATATCTCACCTTTGGCTCTCGCAAGGTATTTGTCAGCCCCGAGATGCCGCCGTTCCCGACCTTTGAGCCGGGATTGCACACAGTGACCTTCCGCGTCATCAACCCGCTCCCGACCTTTATTATTCCAAGCCTAAACTACTACGTCGAAGCCAAACCTGCGGGCCCGTCAAGGATTGAACTGATGTCTCCGTCCGACAAGGCCAAACTCCCTGAGCCTCAGGCGAGTTTCCGCTGGAGAGGACTGACCGGCATTGTCTCATACCGCGTCGAAATCTTCGCCGAAGGCAAGAAAGAGCCGGTGTTCCAGGCGCTCACGCGCGAGACAAGTTATGTCATGCCCGATCTCTACTATCGGCTTTTCGCTGCCGGATCGACCTACCGGTGGCAGACCAAGGGCTTAGATGAAAAAGGCGCTGAAATTGCCGAAAGCGAAGCGCGAGGTTTTGTCTGGCAGCCCTAGTCAAAGAAGAACCTGCTTTAAGAAACGGCAATCGGGTTCGGGGCGCTGTCCATCCACCGGACAGCTTCATTTACAAAGACAGTCAATGTCGCGGCACAGAAGTCGCATTACGGACCGCCCGAGTTAGTGCCAGAGTGTGAAGCCGGATAAGTTTAGAGGCAATGAGAAGACAAACAACCCATTCTTTGTGATTGCTGGAATACTCGGATGTTGTGACTCCGAGCTCGTTGGGGCGAAAGCGTCGAGGCGAGCAGGAAAATCTTGTACGAGACGGGCACTAATCTTGGTGACAATGCCAGAGCGGAGGAAGAAAATGTTCAGGCATAAGATTCCCAGCATAGTAATTGGATGTGTTCTTGTCCTTGGTTGCAAAGACAATCCCTCCGGCGAGACAAAAAATGCGGTCGGCGACGCCAAGCGCGCTTCCGCTGTAAATGTCTGCAAAATATTGAGCGGCGAAGAAGTCGGCCGAGCTATGGGACTCTCAATAAAGGAGACGCATAATACACTGCAGATGGCGGATGAAAAAGGGACTCGTGTCGTATCGCAGTGCAGTTACAATCCGGCGGAAAGTGGGCAGGCGATAGGCGTTATGCTTCGCTACGCCGCAAACGAAACAAATCCGACCTCGTTAGACGGCGCGATTGCCTTGCTGTCCAGAGGCTTGGACGAGAAATCTTCGACAGAGGTTGCTGAGGCCATCAAAAAGGGTACGACCGTCTCGGGACTGGGAGAGATTGCGATTTGGTACTCATATTCGGAAGCACCCACAATGGTTTTGTTTTTCAACAAGCATTATCAGTTGATCATCAATACTCCTTATCAGACCTATAACTCGCAGACGATGGAAAGGGCGAAACTGCTGGCAAGCCAAGTGATGCAAAAAATCAAATAGAGAAAGTCGGCAATTGGTGAACCTTCTTGAGGAAATGCAGCATTTATTTTGACAGGCAGGTTGAACAAGGAGGAAACGATGAAAGTAATGCTGGCTTACGCAAGGAGGACCTGCAGGACAACGGGTATGAGGCTCCTTTGCGTGGCTTTGCTCACCCTGACCGCTTTGCCGGCAGAGGCCCAGAGCCCACAGTCGACAAAACTCGATCTCGTTGCGTTTAGCCCTGTTATATTTCCTTCAGGGAAACCTCCTGTACAGACAGTGGAAGTAGGCACGAATTTGACAATCCTGTGCCGATGGGCTGCGTCGCCCCTTGGCATCGCCAAAGTGACCGTGCCGACCGGTGTTGGAACCATTACACGCAATGCTCCTCAGGGCGAAGCGCTTCAGATAGTCAACGGTCTCATCAAGCCCGGCAACTACAAAGAGGGTGGGCCGCGCCCGGAAGGTCAGTTTTCGGCTCACTGGAGGCCCACGGATCTCGACCTCGGCAAACAGATGTTCTATTGCACAGTCCGTTTCAAGAACATGGAGGGCTGGTATGAGCCTGGGGGCGGAACTCAGAACAACCAGAGCTTTTCTTGGATCACGGTCATTTTCCTCTCGACCACGACTGCTCCCGCCCCCAAACCGACGGTTCCGCGGTTATCGGCAAATGAGCCCAGTGGCCCGGTGCAACGCCAACCTATGCCGGGGCTGGGCACGGCTCTGTCCGGCGCCGTAAAATCCTGCCAGACCTCGCTCAGCGCTTCGGTCAATGTGGACTCCCATCAGTTCGCAAGCGCCATGTTCGGACCGGCCGACATGGCGCAGACGAATATCATGCTGCACTTGCAGAAGTCCGAAGCGGTGGGCAACAACATCAACTGTCACTACTCGACCCAGGGCAAGGACGTGCCGAACCTCGTGGTGACGGTCAAATGCAACAACGCAGCGCCCCATGGCGGCCAGCCGCACAGCTACGGCTGCACGCAGTAGGACATTACACGCTAACTCTCTTGTCTATGCTCAAGATGTCCTTTGTGATTCTTCTCGGAGCGGTGATGAGAGGTCCTTCCCGAAAAACAGTGACTGTTAAATGAATGCGGGTCCGAGGCGAAAAGGGCTTGAGACAAGCGTCATCTACAAGGCGCTTAAGAAAAAGGTAAACGGAGATGAAGATGCATAATGCGCGGTTGGCAGGTGTTTTGGTGGCGACGTTTTTGATGGTGCCATGTGCCGGCGCAACTACTTTGGTACAGATTGCACCTCAGACCGAGCGAGAGGATATGCAAACGGCCAAGGAAATTCAGGAACTAATGAATCGCGAACTGGACGCCAGAGGCTGCGATGAATGCCGGCTTGAACTAAAGGTGGTCAAAGGGCAGGCGGAAGTGATCGGGTCCCTCAATTCGAACTTGCTTCCAGCGGTTCAAAAGGTCGGCCAGAAAGTAAAGAGTATCAAAGGGGTTAAAGGATTCGATTCGAGCAAGGTGCGCGTACTATCGCCCAAGGCGCTCAATCCGCAGCCAGAGGTTCCTTCGAAGCCGAAAAAGACCAAGGGCGACGGGGAAGCAGAGAAGAAGCCTCCACCAAAAACATCCAAGAGCAGTCGGCAGTAGGGGAGAATGGTAAGAGTGGAGAATGCGTGAAGCTCGCAATCGCAACAGCGCCTACAATCAAAGAACGTCAGGAGATACGATCATGAACCTGCGAGTCTTAGTAATGCTGCTAATGCTGGGTCTTTTGTCGACCACAGCCCAAGCCGTGTATCTACCGCAACAAATGATCCCAAGACCGATCTTCACGGCGCCCGCGCCAGGTCAGAAATACACTCTTACGCCGACACTCATCATAACCCTTCAGGCCAGTATACCGAACGTGAAGACCACACTCGGATATGTGCCGCAGACCGGCCAGTCAATCCCGGGAAAACCGTTTGATTTCGTCGCATACGCCAAGACGAGCCACTATACGGAAAAGTGGCACGTGAGGCTCTACAAGCAGCAGCCGCGCGGTGAGTTGCTTCTAATGCGAAACTTTGAAGGTGTGATTGACGGATACCAATTCAGTGTCAGCCTCAATGCTGACTGGTTCAAGGCTGAGGGGGCGGGTTTTGGCAAGTATATCGCGAATGCATATCTGACCCAATCCGGCGGTTTGGGCACGGCAAATGGCCTTTGGAGCGGTGTCGACTTCGAGATCGCCGCACCCCTCTCGGAAAAAGGACCACCTCCGATAGTCAAGCCCGGCCAAATTCAACTACCCAAGCTGCCCGACATCACGAGCGGCACGGCCGTCATGATCGGG
>JBFJNS010000225.1:0-5285 GCA_041618055.1 Binatia bacterium | reverse complement strand
TAACTTTGGTGTTGCAAGCATTGGAACCGCCCAGGAATTTTTGATCTACACGAATAAGGTTCGATTGTTCCAGCCGGATCTTGTCGTGTTAATCTTTCTCACGGACAACGACGTAATGAATAACTCTTCGACTATTCAACCAAAGGTCTATGGGATGCATGATTGGTATGCCCCCTATTTCGAGGTTGATTCTCATGGCGAACTGGTGTTCCGGAAGGTTGCCGAAAGATCACTGAACTCCCTGAGGTCATTTCTGGAAAATCATTCTCTCTTGGTTCACTATCTTGAGCGGATTTGGAGCCGGGTGAATTTCGCTCCGGCGCTGTGGCGGGGGCTTCCGTTGCCATGGGGCGTTTACGCCGATCCTATGGAGGAGGAATGGATGTTGGCATGGACGGTAACGGAGAAACTTCTGGCACTCGTGAACCGAGCTGTCGAAGCAGACGGTTCTCGCTTCATAGTCACGGTAGCACCTCAATTCTTTGATGTCGACCCGGTTTGGCGCAAACGGTTAACAGATAACTTGGGGGAACTTCCACCAGAGTTCAAGCCCTTGGAGTCCCTTGAGCGCGTGCGGGATATTGCAGTTCGGCAGGGTATTCGACTTGACTTCCTCGGGCCATATTTCAAGCGTGCTCGTGAAGCTTACAACTTAAACTGGCCGTATTTTTCATTGCCCTGCGATTCACATTTCTCTGCTTTGGGGCATCAAGAGCTTGCCAAGGCAATTATAGAGCGACTCGAAGCGCATAAGCTGCTCCCTGCAATGAACTGAGGCGGCGAATTTCCGGGGACAGTGTACTTTATTTTCTTTTTCTACCCTTTTACCCGCCGCCCTTTCTGCCCCGCAGAGTGGTGCCGGTTAACTGTTCTAGCAGCAGCGATCACAGGACGTCGTTGACTAAATGGGATGAGGCGTAAGGAGATGCGAGCCTTTATTTCTAAGTAAACACAACAACGCTTACGCAACGAAAGACCGCGATTGGCTCTTCGCACTACAGGGCGGCGCGGTTGTTTTTCACGGTCGGATGGATCAGAGAACCTTTATCATTCTGGCAGAAGGAGCGGGAACCCATTAGGCGTTGACGGTTAAACTGCTGCCGTCCACCTGGTTCTGCCGCGTATTTCCGATACTGGCTAGAATCCCTCACCTCCGGCCCGCACCGGGCCATCCCACGCACTTGCGCAATTGCGCAACAACGCAAGCCGGCCATCGGCCCGGAGCCTGAAATTTTCATTTCCCGAGCTCTGTAATCGTGATAAATGAAGCGCCGTGGAAGAAAGGAGCTATAGGCAGTCGCGTCTGTGCCGCCTGTTTGGCAATCCAATCGCCTTCGCCATTGTCGAGTTGCTGCTGGAGAACCGTGAAATGAGCCCGAGCCAGCTCGCGCGATCTTTGGACCGCAGCCTGTCCCGTATCAGCCACACCTTAGGCGCGTTGCGCCTTGCCGACGTTGTCCGATACGACAGCAATGCCAAGATGCGGGCGCGATACCGCCTGAAGCATCCACGCGAAATCAAGGAAATCCTCCAGGCGCTCTCCACCTTCGTCGACGCAGCCTCACGATCGCACTGACCCCGTGGTTGCGCAATTGCGCAACTACGCAACAATAACCCTCCAAGGCATCGCCCGCATGGTCAGAATAACTCCGAACTTGTGCATAGGTCGGGGAAAATAGTGATTATCAGGCTTTCGTATTGGTATGTCGCTTCTCCAGTCTTATTTTACCCGTTTAGATCCTCAGCGTTGGTCGCTATCGGATTTCCCTCGATTGGGAGGGATGATATTATTCCCAGAATCTGGCATATTGAATCAGGAGAGAGCCGATGAGTGAGATTACGCTATCGATTCCCGATGAAACTCTGGTGGCGTTAAAGGTCACCCCCGACCAGCTTGGGGCAGAGCTGCGCTTGGCGGCGGCCGTCAAGTTATATGAAGTGGGACGGATCTCTTCAGGCGGAGCGGCCAAGCTCGCTGGAATACCGAGAACGGTGTTTTTGACAAAGCTGGCGGCCTACGGTGTAGACACCTTCCGGCTCACTGAACAGGATCTTCGGCACGAGAGCCGCCTTGGCTGACGTCATCTGCAATACGTCGCCCTTACAGTACCTGCACCAACTCGGTGTGCTCCATTTCTTACCTGCGCTAATCAAACCGATCACAGTGCCTCCCGCCGTCTTACATGAGCTTACGGCGGGCCGTGAATTGGGCCTGGATTTACCGGATCCCGAAAAGTTCGAATGGATTGCTGTGCGCCGTCCAACGAGCGCAGCAGCACTGCCTTTAGTCACTGATTTAGGTGCGGGAGAAAGAGAAGTGCTCGCGTTGGCTTTGGAATCGCCGGATGCCATTTGCCTCATTGACGATTTGTTGGCACGGCGGGTTGCCGGCGCATTGGGGCTCCGAGTCACCGGCACTCTAGGTATTCTGTTGGATGCCAAGCGGGCGCGGATTACCACCAGCGTCCGCCCGTTGCTCGATCAACTTCAGAGCCTTCAATTCCGACTAGCGGCGCATACGCGAGCTGCGGTGCTGAAGCTCGCCGACGAAGATAATGATTGACTCTCCGGTCGCCCTTCGACAGGCTCTTAGGGCGAACGGCTAAGTACTTGAATTGCCAATTGCGCTATCCCGTTCGAAAGGGCGAAAAGGAAACATTCTACTTTTTCCTGTAGAGATACTCGTGGAAGCCGGCAAGGTTCGCCCTTAAACGACTCCTTCGAAACGAACACATAGAAAGCCAGGGTCAAGAATCGTTTTTCGAAAAGCAGGCTCGTTGCAGCAAAACGGCCAAAATTGGCTCACCCAAATATAATCTCGCGGCCCATTTCCGCAATTGCGCAACTACGCAACAACAAATCCCCATGGCCTTGCCCTCATGGTCAGAATAACTCCGAGCTTGTGCATAACTCTTGCGGCTGCGGCGTTTGCCGGTGCCGCTCTGTGCACGCCTTCGCTGTCGTTATGGCCGTTCATTGCCGGGTGGAATCCGATGGGGTTGCCGCTGGTTGTCAAGGCCGGGGAAATTGAAACCTACCGGCTTGTTTGGGCGCTTGTGGGCCTCGGGTTCCTAATCGGGGCCGGCGTATGGCTCGGGGGTGCCAACTCCGCGTGGCGCGGGCGGATTGAAAAAGACTACGCGGCGTTTAGCGCCGAGACTTCGGTTTCTTCCGGCGGACTCTCGCTCTTCGTTCGATTCTGGTTCGTGCTCAGTCTGGTGATCGCGCTCCTTCTGATTCAGAGCTTTCGCTGGAGCCACGCCTACCACGGCAAGGGCGTTTTCTGGTACGACACCCTGGTTCTGGAGAGCGGCATCTGGGAAACCATGACGGCGGCGACGCTGTTCGCTGCCGGAGCGCTAATCTTGCGCTCCGTCGTTAAGTTCAAGCATCGCTTCCGCGGGGCGGCCGCCAAGTGGGCGCCGTTGCTGTTCGGCTTCTCGCTCATCGTCGGGGCGGCCGAGGAGATCAATTGGGGGCAGCACTGGCTGGGCTTTGCGACGCCGGAATTCATGCAGGCGGTAAACGACCAGAGAGAGTTCAATTTTCACAACATCGGCACCCACTGGGCAAATCATTTGATGGTGCTCTTCTTCCTGTCGTATGTAGGGCTCTTGCCCTCGCTGGCCTGGGTTTTTAAGGAAATCCGTTACGTGATCGACAGGTTGAATATTCCGCTTGCGCCGGCTGCCTTTGTCCCGTTCGCTTTCGTCGGGGTGTCGATGAGCGAGGCTTCGCGCCGGTTGTGGGGCACGCCGCTGTGGAGCCCCAACGAAGCGCGGGAGACGCTTTTCGGCGTGGTCATGCTGGGAGTGGCGATTGCGTACTGGATGAGACTAAAAGAAAGAAAGTGAGCGGTCAGCAGTGAGCAGGGAGCCGGGATGCGCGTAGCACGTGGCACATGGCACCTGATACTGCACATGGCTCGTGGCTCGTAGCATGTGGTATGACGCGGTTTCGACCTTCGAACGTCGAACCTCAGTTTTTCGTCCTCGGTCCTCGGTCGTCCGTCATCCGTCTCCCGTCGTCGGTCCCGCTGACTGCTTACTGCTACCTGTTTATTCTCTGCGAACTCTGCGTCTCTGTGGTGGATTCAATCGTTCAAATCGTTCAATCGCTGCGCTCAGTTCAAACCGTTCAAATCGTTCAAGACGTTCGCGGTTTGTGATATGGGTGCTTTCACAGAAGGAGAGTAAATGAAACCATTATTCTTCTTCATCCTCGGCGCCGTGCTTGCAATTTCCGGTTCAATCCAAGCCCAGGAGCACTTCTATGACAATGGGGTTTGCGTCGGTCTAGACGCCGGCGCAACTCATTTAACCAGAGACAAGAAAATCAATTACGCTTCGAGCGGGCCGAGCCTTGATTCGCTCAGTTTTTTTGAAGCAAAAGTCAAGGACTGGAGCGCGTCGCCGACGCTTACGATCGGCTACAAGTTCGACGACTCGAATTCCCTGAGCTTGAGAGGGGGCTGGGCCCACTACTCTCTTGGCCGGTCTTTCACAGTGACCTCCCGCTTCTTTGCAGTTACCGCCGTTGAAGGAGGCACGGCCTTAATCGTAGACGGTCTTTTCGGTCCCCCCGGAGTTGACGTCTCCATCGACTGGAAATCGAATGTCGCCGACTTTGATCTCGAATATCAGCGCAAAATGTGGTCGGACAATTTGGGTGCGGTTCTAGGTGTCCTGGGGCTTAGATACCGGTATGAGAGGCAAGAGTTTGACGGTGTCAGCAGTTCGTTATCGAATTTTCCTCCACCCTCGGTTTTCACGTGGGATACAACGCACGAACAACTGCGGGAGCATCTTTATGGGCCCTATGCGGGCCTGAAGGTTTCTTTCAAGCCGGCAGCGGATTCTAAGCTGGGCATCACTCTGGGGACCCGTGTCGGCTGGCTGTTCAAAAACGCAGAGCTGCGAGCTCGAAACACCCAGCCGTCCTTCTTCCCCCCTTTGCGTTCGTTTGCACGAAATGACCATTCGTCGCAAGGGACACCCTTTATCGACGTAAGCCTGAAGCTGAGCTATTCGATCAGCAAAAATATTTTCGTAAACCTTGGGTATGAATTGGATTGGATCGGTAGTGATGCACATATCTCCAGCCCGGTTGCGATCTTCGGTCCCGGTGCGATCATTCTTGCGACCGTGCCTGCCAGGATTGTCGAGTCGCCCGTTCTGACCCACAGCATTGGGCTCGGAGTGTCCTACAGATTCTAAAAAGCGGTTCGAGGATGGGGAGGCACGTAGCACGTAGCAAGTTGCTCGTAGCATGTGGCTCATGGCACG
>JBFJNS010000224.1:0-5297 GCA_041618055.1 Binatia bacterium | reverse complement strand
GGGCGTACGCCGCCTGACACGCGAAAAAGGATATGACGGGGGACCTTTTTTTTCTTGGGACGGGCAGTACATCGTCTACCGTGCTCACCATCCAAAAACGGCGCCCGAGGTATCCGAGTACGAGGAGCTGCTAAAGCGAAATTTAATCAAGCCTACGCGGGCGGAGCTTTTTGTGATGAACGCGGACGGGTCCAAGAAAAGGCAGGTCACCAATAACGGAGCCGCCAACTGGGCCCCATTCCTTCATCCCAACAACCGCCAGATTGTGTTTTCGTCAAATATCCACGATCCCGAACGACGCACCTTCTCGCTTTACATCGTCAACGTCGACGGGAACGGCTTGAAGAGACTGACAACCGGTGCGCGCTTTGACAGTTTTCCGATGTTTTCGAAAGATGGCAGCAAGCTTGTTTTTGCATCGACCAGAAATGCTCAGAAACCCGATGAATTCAATATCTTCATAGCCGACTGGAGGCCATGAGCTCCGTGGCACTCCTCCTCTGCGGGCTCCAAAGTCCGCGCCCGGCAGTCAAAAACAGCGAAAACCGATTGCTATTTTCCTAATGCCGCGAACTCAGCAGAGCGATTTTTGCAGGAATTGAGAAAAAGATCGGCCCATGATGGCTTTTTGCATTGATGGTAAAGGGATTTAAGCTGGCCTGCGTTTTGCTCCCTCCCCGGTCGTGTTCTGCCACGAACCAAGAGGCGACAACCAGCTCTTGTTACGGTAGAAGGGAGCCGCCGACTGACTTCCGACAGTGCTTTTCTTCCCTCTCTTCAGCCTCGCTCAGGGCGAACGGATAAGGACTTGAACCGACAGATGTTGCTCCGTTCGTGCCAGGTTGCTCAGCAGACGAAAATGGGTCGTTCGGCAAGCTGCAGCAAAAGCTTACCCGATTTGACTTTTGGTGGATGGACTTGTCATTTTTGCTATGTTAAATTTTTTACGAGAAACGGTGAACTCAATCTGTCATAAACAAAGGGGCGAGAGTAACTTGCAATTTGGCCTCACGACCGTAAAGGAACGGCTCGAATCGGTCGTCCAAGAGGAGAGGTTCTGAAATGGGCGCATGGGGATTTGTTTTTCTAGCTTACGGCATCGTATCAGCCGCGCTCGTGTTGTACTGGTTGCTTTTGAAGAGACGACTGCACAAAGCCGAAATGGAACTGGCTCAATTACGCGCTCAGGAAGGAACTGAGAAAAATGAAAAGAGGTAGACGATTTATCATTGGAGGCCTGGTCATCCTGGCGGCTCTGGCATACATCATCTACGGCGGCATGCAGGAGGCCATAGTCTATTTCGTGACGCCTTCAGAGCTTAGGGCAAAAGAAACTACGTCCATGGATAAGTTCTTGAGAATGGGCGGCATGGTGCTTCAAGGTTCGCTGCAGAAGGATGTCAAAAACCTCACTTATCATTTTGAAATCACCGACGGAACGACTTCAGTCCCGGTCTTCTTTCGTGGAGTCCCTCCAGATTTGTTCGCCGAGGGGAAAGGCGCCGTAGTCGAAGGGCGGATCAAACAAGACGGCGTCTTTCATGCGACGATGATCATGGCCAAGCACGCGGAAGAGTACAGCCCTCCCCCCGACGGCAAATCGGCGGACTACCCGCACCAGTTTGTTCCCGCTAAGGAATCGGCAAGCAAGTGACCGCGACACTGGGCCACAGCTTCATTATCCTCGCTCTGCTGTTCGCGATCTGGGGAATCGTCAGTCCGCTGCTCGGCCGGCGGTACGGCCATGAGCGATTTTACCCTCTGATTCGAATCGCTATCCTGGGGCAATTCGCATTCGTGACGCTGGGGGCTTTAGCCCTCATGTATGCTCTTGTCACCACGGATTTCTCGATTCGATATGTCGCCTTTAATACGACCCGGGCCACGCCCATTTATTATCGCATTACCGGGCTATGGGGGGCGCTGGAAGGCTCACTGCTTCTCTGGGAATGGATTCTGATCATCTTTTCCGGACTCGTGGCGTGGATCTACAAAGATCGCCATCGCGAGCTCATGCCCTGGGTCCTGATGATTTTCTCCATCGTGTCCGCTTTCTTCTTAATCGTCATTGCTTTCGTTTCCAATCCCTTCGAGTCGATTTTTCCGGTTCCGCTCGACGGCCGCGGCCTCAATCCGTTGCTGGAAGACGCCAACATGATGACCCACCCGCCCTTGCTTTACACGGGCTTCGTGGGTCTTACGGTGCCTTTTGCCTTCGCCATGGCCGCCTTGATCGTCGGCAAACTCGACGAGGCATGGATCACGACCACACGCCGCTGGACCATCATCGCCTGGTTTTTCCTCACCATGGGTAATCTGGTCGGCGCATACTGGTCTTACCACGTGCTGGGCTGGGGCGGCTATTGGGCTTGGGACCCTGTTGAAAACGCGGCCTTCATGCCGTGGCTGCCGGCGACCGCCTTCCTCCACTCAATACAAGTCCAGGAGCGGCGCCGCATGTTGAAAGTCTGGAACCTGTCGCTGATCATCGTCGCTTTCGGCCTGACCATATTCGGCACCTTTTTGACTCGTTCGGGCATTCTGTCGTCGATCCATGCGTTTTCTTCGGGGCCGGTTGGAATCGTTTTCCTGTTCTTCCTCGCATTCGTGCTCGTCGGGTCCTTCGGCTTGGTTGCGTATCGGTCCGATTTGCTCAAGGGACAACCGGAACTCGACTCCATGGTGAGCCGTGAGTCTGCGTTCGTTTTGAATAACATCGTGCTGGTTTCCGCGCTCTTCACCATTTTTCTGGGCACCATTTTCCCCCTGATATCGGAAGCGGTCGCCGGGGTGCAAGTGAGCGTGGGCGCCCCCTATTTCAATTCCGTTATCGTCCCATTATTCCTGCTCATGGTTTTTCTGATGGCCATCGGGCCGATCATCGCATGGCGGCGGGCGTCCTGGGACAATCTCAAACGCAACCTGCTATGGCCCAGCATCAGCTCTCTGGCATTTGCGCTCGTTCTCTTCATCTGGAAGATCAGAGATTTTCTCCCGCTTCTCGGTTTCACTCTGCTGGCATTCGTGGTGTTTACGATCGCGTACGACACCGCGCTTGCATTGCGCGCTCGTCGGCGCATTGCCGGCGAAGGCATTTTCAGCGGGCTTCTCACGTTAACCCGACGCAATCAACGGCGCTATGGCGGGTTTGTGGTCCATCTCGGCGTTGTGCTCATCATCCTGGGCATCGCCGGCTCGATGTCTTACAGCGTGGAGAAGGAAGCCACCATGGGGCTAAAGGAGCGGTTGTCCATTGCGGATTACACGGTGCAATTCGAAGGCTTGAGAAGCTCCCAGCAACCCACACACCGCCGTGTTGAAGGTCTGTTTCAGGTTACGAAGTCGGGAAGGGATTTGGGATTAGTGACGCCCTCTCTCAAGTTCTTTCCTATACAGCAGGCGCCCATCGGGCGCGCCGTTTACCGCAGCAGCATCGACGAGGATATCTATCTGATCCTCTCGGGCTTTAGCGAAGTGAACAAGAATGAGGCAACCGTAAAAATCATGGTGCGCCCGCTCGTAGTCTGGATGTGGATCGGCGGTTTTGTGATAGTATTGGGGACCATCATCTCAATTTTGCCTATGGGGAAAGTATCTACGGCGGAGGAAGCCTAAGATGCCCTGGCGACGGGTACTCATAACCCTTATCATCATCGCGCCGCTTCTATGGCTGTTCGCGTTCGGCTTCACGCGCGATACGAAATACATCAATTCGCCTCTGCTGGCCAAGCCCGCGACTCCGTTTACGGTGACGCTGTTCGACGGACAGAAGTTGACCCTGGAAGACTTGCGCGGAAAAGCGGTGTTTCTCAATTTCTGGTCCTCATGGTGTCCGCCCTGCCGCGCCGAGGCTCCGGATTTGGAAGCGGCTTGGCAGAGGGTGAAAGACAAAGACGTGGTTTTTCTCGGCGTAGCGATCCAAGACACGGAAAAGAACGCCCTTGATTTCATCAAGGAATTTAACGTGACTTACCCTAACGGCCGCGATGCGTCGGGAAAGATTTCCATCGACTACGGAGTCTGGGGCATTCCTGAAAGCTTCTTCATCGACCCCCAGGGGCGCATTACTTACAAGCATGTCGGCGGTATTCGGGCCGCCCTAGTCACCGCCAAGTTGGAAGAAGCCTTGAAAGGCATCATGAGCGCCAAGGAAGGCAAAGGGGACTACCAGTCCATTCGATAAACAATATGTTTTCTCGCATCATCCTCTTAGCGATCCTATTCATTGCGAATCCCGTTTTTTCCGCAGAGCCGCCGGATTTAGAGGAGCAGACTCGAGCGATTGCCGCGGAACTCCGCTGTGTCGTCTGCCAAAATCTCTCCGTCGCCGACTCCCCGTCCGAGATGGCCCAGCAGATGCGAGCCATCGTCCGCGAGCAGCTCCAGGCTGGAAAGACACCTCAAGAGGTCAGGGACTTTTTCGTCTCCAAGTATGGGGAATGGGTCCTCCTGGCTCCGAAGACAGAGGGGTTCAGCCTTCTGGTTTGGGTGCTCCCATTTGTGGTTCTCATTGCCGGGCTCATTCTTGGCATTTGGCTCATACGCAGTTGGGCAACGCGGGAAGGCGCCGCCGAGAAAATCGACATCGACCCCGGTATAGCGTCGCGTTTCCGCAGTGAATTGACCGCTGACAAATTGACCCGACCCGACCCGGAAGATACGAGCGCGCGGGCTCAACTCCTCCGCGAGGGCATGCGGTATATCGAAGAGATCAAAGAACTCGAGTTCGATTTCCAATCCGGGAAGCTAGGGGAAGCGGACTACACGGCGCTTCGCCAGGAGACCGAAACCAAGGCCGCAGCCGTTCTCAAGCAGTTGGATGCTCTGCCCGCAGAGCGTCCGGCCAAAGCCCCTCCAAAGAAGCCGGCTCCTTCCCGGGCCGCAGAGAAAACGGACGAACGCCGGCGCTCAGTGCGACAGTGGCAACTTGTGGGCGGTGCGGCTTTCCTGCTGATTTTCGGCATCAGTGTTGGCGTGTTTCTCACCCAGTCCGTGCGACCGCGCGCCGGTGAGGAGGATTCCATCACCGGGGGATTCTTGACGGGAACCACCCCGGCGGATGGCGACGTTCAGTCGCTGCTGAACGAGGGCAAGGCCGCCTTTAACAAAGAGGAATGGCCGCGAGCAATCCAGGCTTTTAAGAAAACCCTCGCTGCCGACCCCAGCAATCCGGAAGCTCACGCTCACATGGCTTACATTCTCCTCCAAGCAGGCCATGCCGACGGCGCGTTGTTGGCGTTCGACAAGGCTTTGGCGGCAGCGCCCAATTATGGCATGGCGCTGTGGGGCAAGGGCAT
>JBFJNS010000223.1:0-5318 GCA_041618055.1 Binatia bacterium | reverse complement strand
AACGCCGACCCGATCATTGACGAGCTCATGAAAGCCCATGACGGTGATGGGGTACGCCTTGGCCTCGCCATTGAAGGCAATGCCGATCACCCACTCGTTCGGGCGCAGGACCCGATCGCCGTCTCTTACTGACCCCATCAGGGGGTTGTGCAGGACGGGAAAAGCGTCGCGACCGACGGCGCGAAAAGACGCGGAGAAATATTCTTTCTCCAGCTCAGCTCTTGAGGGCGGCGCCCCCTCGCTCGGGAAACTCCAAGCCAGGATAAAAACCAGCCCTAGAGCCATGATGAAAAGCGCTTGTTTTGTCGTTAGCGCGTAGTTCACACTGGCGCCTCCTTAGGGAATTCAATTCTTTAAACCGTTTGGACTCGTTATTAGTTCCCCAATGCTGCGCTCAGACATGGAGAAACATGTCCGCGCGCGACGAAATGGCAATTAGGAGGCGAGCGATCTATGGACGGGAAATTCAGCGTTAATTCCGTCGCTTCGTTAATTCAGCCCGGATTCCGCAATAGAAAGTTACGTGGGTAGCCCCGGGCGACCCTTTCGCAGCGAAGCCAATAGTTTAGTGCCTCCGAGCCGACATCTATAGTCGGTGCATGGAGTGGCGGTGTCACGGCAAGGGCGATGATTTGCTAGGTTGCCACAACGACTTTGAAACTGCGCGCTTACATGGCTTCGCCGCTGCAGGCTCTCCCCGGGCTCTGATGATACCGAAACTGCAACTGCGGAATCCGGGTTCAGGAGCCTTCGATTAGGAATAAAACCGAGAGCTGGATTGTCTGCGAACCTAGAAAAACCGTCTGTCGGACAAGGGGACCGCCTCGGTGCAGCATGAGGCGAGGCGCCCTAGGATGATGACCGACCCAAACGTTTCTGTAATGCAATGTCCACATGCCACATAGCCAGGCAGTCGTCCTCATTGTAGAGAATGGCTTTCTTGATGGCCGACGGATCCACCCCATCGAGGAAATCCCAATAGCAGACCATGGACTGATAGGCGCCGATATCCAATTGCCGCCAGTGAAAGCCCAACGCGGGCGCTACACATTTTATGGAGAAGCTCGGCACGGGCAAAAAGACGGCTGACTGAATTGCGTCTTTCAAGTCGACACAGCAGGCGATCAGACGTTCCAGCCGACCCGCAAGCATCGGCCAGCGATGGATGACGGCTCGCATTTGCCGGATCTCGAAGTCCGTCCAATGATAGAATTTGGTATCGTTGAGATCGCCGGCATAGTCCAAAAAATCCTCGAAAATCCTTGCCTCGTCCTCGGCCCCCCGCGCGAGGAACTTCACGTATTGATCCCGGTTTCCGTCGTAACAACCAATGAGGTAGGTATGAGGCGGTTCGGTCGGATGAACGGCGTTTGAGGTTTCAAAATCAAAATAAATCAAGCGCTTAGCCCTTGGCACTTCGAGTTGGCAACCAGGTTTTAACAACGGCTCGCCGGTCTTGTACGCCTGCCCGACGAAATATGCAATGGGACCGTAATGGTCTCCAAGGATGTCGCACAAGTCCTCTGAGTGCCGATCCCATAGCTGGTGGAGGCTTTGTATGCCTGCGGCGCGCAGTTTGTCCCTCTCTTTTTTCTGGATGCCAGCAAGCAGGAGCAGGGATTTTTGCTCGAGGATCTGCTTGTTGCCGTAAACCCGCCAAGGAGAATTAGTTGAGTCCGGCGGACGGCGCGGTTCGGGAATTGTTTCGCCAACGCGCAACGAAAGCCACAGGGAGCGCATCTGCTCCAGGTTCGCTTCCGTGTCCAGGTAGGCGATAGTGGCGCTTGATTCCTGCAGGACTACGTCAAATTCAGCCCCGGTATGTCCCTGGAGCATGCCCAGAATCTGGTTGTAGAAGGCTGCCTGCAAGACGTGGTACTCCTGTAACGAATTTGATTTCTTGATTTCGATGAGGCGATAGTGAAAGGGGCCAAGATCAGACGGGTGCCCGTCGTCTCGAACCAATAGATCCCCCTTGCCGTAAGTTTCTTTCTCTAAATCCCAGAGTTGCGGTTGGTAGATTGCCGGTGCCCCCTGAAGCATGGCTTGTAGCGTGTTCCTGAGCGCTAGATGACCGAAATCGGGTTCGATCCTCACGGCGTCCGGGTAATTCGCCTCAACCCAGGCCTGCTCGTATTCGACCCCCTGCCGCATGCGCAACTCGTCATAACGCGTCGACTCGTCTACCGCCTCGTTTTTGGGGGCATGATAGTGGCACCAGATCCAAAAAGGGTCCTTGACCAGGTAGTAAGCCAGAGAAGGGCGAAACAGTTTGTGGCGGTTGAGCTTGCGTCCGCCGGTCGCGCGTCGGACCAGATCGTCAACGGTCGTTCGTGTGCGTTGCCTGCCCATATCCAGTTTGCGCCATGATTCTACGCGATGCCGTATGGCGGGACAATACGAGCTCTATTATGAGTTCCGCTACTGGCGGGTTAAAAAGTCATTGACGGCGAGAATGAATTCTTCTTGTGCGTCCGCATGAACCCAATGTCCCGCGCTTGCAATGGTGACGACTTCCGCCCGTGGAAACATTTCTCTGATTAAGGGTACATCGTCGTCTTCGACGTAACGTGAACGGCCGCCGCGTATAAAGCAAGTGGGCCCGTTAAATGCCTGTTTGACGTTCACCGGCTTGGTGAGTTCCTCGTAGCTCTTGATGATGGATTCGAGAGCGATTTTCCAGCGAAAACCGCGATTCGTGGTGCGGGACAGGTTCTTGAGCAGGAAGTGTCTTGCGGTGGCCTCGCTGATCACTGGCGCAAGGGCGGCGTCTATTTCACGAAAAGAGGCGAAACCTTTCAAATCGAGGGCATGAAGCGCCGCCAGCACTGAACGGTGGGTCGGTGGATACGCCTTCGGTGCGATGTCCACGACGATTAGTTTGTGGACTTGCTCCGGCCAAGTTGACGCAAATTGCATGGCGACTTTTCCGCCCATGGAATGGCCGAGCAGAATAGCCGTTGAGAGAGATTGCTCGTCCATGAATTCAAGGACATCCTGAGCCATCACTTGATAGTTCATGACTTCGCTGTGCGGCGACTGGCCGTGATTTCGGAGATCGAGGCTGAAGACCTTGAAATCGAGGGCCAGTCGTCGGCTCACCGTCCGCCAGTTATCCAGAGAGCCCAAAAAGCCATGTAAGATGATGAAGGGAAAGCCTTGGCCGGTAGCACGGAAATGAAGACGCATCATGGTTAGGGGGCGGTTAAGAGTGCTTCTAACTTTTACCACTTATCAATCTGAAATAAAGGCTTTTGTAAACGGTGGTATCGGTTCACGAGGGTGTCGAGTTCACCACCGAGGGTCCGCTCGCTGGCATTGTGACCATGAGCCGTCAAGTCGCGCTTCGGATAGCTTTTACCCCGGGCCCGCGTTTTATTCTGTTAAAACTTGAGAGAATGCGAACGGGGCAGGCTTAAGGTTGGCACAACCGACGGTGCGTAATTGCAGGATTACAGTACCGACGTTCACACGGTGCGCGGCGCAGTTGACTGGCGTGACGATCGATTTTGGAAAGCCGGCTCGATTGGTAAACGGCCGCGGTGTTTGAAACTGCGATCCGAAAGGGTGCCGGCATTGGGAAGGGCGAGGATTGGGATGACCCGTCCTAGTTTTGCTGAATACGACCGACGGCCTCCCTGGGGATGAAGCCCGGCGGGCGGCCGTATTTGGACCGGATCTCAAGCCAGCCATTACGGTCCGCGACCACGTTCACCCTCGTGCCGGGATCGATATGGGCGAGCAACGAGGAGCCCGCTCTGGGCTCGCTCAGCACCTGGGTCGGGCGGACGACCTCAAACGAGCCGCGAAAACTCTGCGGTACGTTTACAGTAGTCTGTTCCTGTTTTTTGGTTCTCGCCTGCTCTCTGGTGATTGGCCGCTCTCCACCATGGTCTCTCCGCGGTGCGCGCGCAACCCTATCCGGTTTCTTCTCTGTAACGTCGGGGGACTGACGAGACGGTCGTGAGGTTGAGCCTTTGTCCTGTGGCAGAGCGGGCACAGCAGGGGAATCGTTGCTTGCTGCCGATGGCTCCCGCTCCGTTGGTGCCGCACTCGCTCCTGTTTCGCTTGGCGCGCCGGCCCCCGACTTCTGCGCCGTGACATCAGACGTTGGTGCGGCAGTTCCTGCGTGATCCCCAAGAGACCAGGTAACTATGGTGCCGCCGGCGACGACTAATCCAATTAATGCGGCAAACGTAACAAACCGACCTCTTTTATTTCCTGGCTGACCGTTGTCCGCACTGCCAGCGCCACCGTTAGTGGCTGAAGCGGAAAAAGGCTCATCCCCGGAGACTTCGTTGCCATTTCCGCGGGCGAATTCCATCTCAGTGGTTTGACCGCCTATCTGAGTCGGGGTCGTATTGCCGGGTAAACCAAAGAGCGTGTGATATATCACATTTTTGGCCCACGCGCGGTAACGGAGCATTTCATCATCCCGGCCTCGCTTTTGAGCCTCCTCGGCTCGGGCGAGAAAAATATCTCTTGCGACAACTCTTTCACTGTCAGTGAGATCCTCCATCCTCGTAATTGCGTCGATCTGCGTTTCATAGCCGTCCGCCTGATAGAGGCGAACGGAAGCCAGGAGATGATACAATCTCATTTCGCGATCATTCGGAGCTTCTTTGAGGAGTTCGTCGAGGTGCTTAAGGGCGTCGTGAAAACGGCCGGCATCGATGTATTGTTTTGCCGTCGCAAGGGACATTTCTTCGCTCGAATATTGCACATTCTCTCCCGCGGTCGCGGTCATAGACGAGTCCGTTGACCCGTATGGCGTGATCAGTTCATTGGAGTCGTAGCCAGGGGCCAGAGAGTCGTCCAGGAGCCTGGCGAGACCCAGCGTTTGCTCTTGAATGTCTTGACTCCTTTGTGTCACTTCAGTCTGTTTGGTGCATAGGTCGTTGACGTGTTGACGAAGCATCCCGATGCGCTCGGCGGTCTCCCGGCTAGCGGCCAATCGCTCATGCCAACTTGAACTCTCTTCCTGAAGACGCTGGTTCTCGACTTGTGCCTGTGCGTACCGCTCCGCGATATCATGCAGCCGGGTCTGCAAGGTTGCAGATTGGAGCATGTTGTCGCGGCTAGCTGCAAGCTGTTCCTTCAGATCGTCTAATTGCATTTCGAGCGATCCACATCGATCTTTGATGGCTTGTTCGCGGATTTGCGCATCGGCCAGCTGCGCATTTAGGTTGTCCATCTCCTGAACACTCGCCTGGCTCCTGTCCAACTGCGCTTTTAGTTCCCTTAATTCCGTTTGCTGGACATCGTGTCTTTCTTGCCATGCTTGTTCCTGGGCGTGTGCCAGACTGTCGTGTGCATTT
>JBFJNS010000222.1:0-5324 GCA_041618055.1 Binatia bacterium | reverse complement strand
ATTTCGATTCGCCCCGTGCGATTGAATACGGCGTCTTGAGTGTCGCGCACGCTCACTTTAGCTCATCTCCGAATGTCGTTTGTCGAGCAGCGTGAACGCGTAAGTCAGCCCAGCCCGCAAATCCGCAGGGGCCAAGTTTCATCCTGAACTGCGGCTCGGTAGGGATGTGATTATTGTTTCCAAAGGGATGGGCGCAGACGAGGACGCCTACTCGGGTTTCGACGCGGTGGACGAATCTGGCACCCCGCTCGCGGTTCTTTTGCGGCGCATGAAAATCGAGCGGATATTCGTGGGCGGAATAGCGACGGATTATTGTGTCAAACAGACTGTGCTCGACGGGCTCAAAGAGGGTTTTGCGGTTGTGGTGCTTGAGGAAGCTATTCGCGGCGTCAATCTTCAGCCCGCGGATTCCGAACGAGCTATTGAGGAAATGGTCCGGGCGGGCGCGCTGATCGGGCGCGATACGGACCCCGCGATTCCGTAGCATGAATTGCTGCTTGTCAATACTCTCCAACGGTCAATTCAAGCGTCCCCACGTTCAATTGCGAAGTTGAAGACCGGATGGTCGCAGCGGAAAATCTGGCGTTGACGATCACGCTTGGATGCGCGGGGAAGAAGTAGGGCATGAACTTGGCTGTCGATTTCACATATGAGGAAGAATTGGAGGTCGCCAAGCGCGCGGCGAGAGAAGCGGGATCGGTCATCATGAGACTGTTCAAGGGAAAATACGAGATTCAGCAGAAAACGAAGAATAATCCCGTCACCACCGCCGATCTCGCAGCCAACCGAAAAATCCGCGACATGATTCAGGAAAAATTTCCGCAGGATGGATGGCTTTCGGAGGAGGATCAGGATGGCTCTCACCGGCTTCAATCCACGCGAGTATGGGTGGTCGACCCTATCGATGGAACGAAGGAGTTTATTGAGGGCGTTCCACAGTTCGCTGTGTCCATTGGTTTTGTGGTTGATGGACACCCGAAGGTGGCGGTCGTGTACAACCCCGCCAAAGAGCGGTTCTATCAAGCTGCAGCGGGACAGGGGGCCTATTTGAACGGCAAGCTCATCCGAGTGACGTCTCGACAGCAGATTCAAGGCGCGTTGCTATTGGTTAGCCGTTCGGAGCCGAAACGGAAGTTTCAGGTGCTCGTCGACCTTTGCGAAGTTAAACCGGTGGGCAGCATCGCATACCGGTTGGCGAAGGTCGCCGGGGGAGAGGGGGATGGTACCCTGACCTTTCGCTCGATTCACGAGTGGGACATTTGTGCCGGGGTGCTGATTGTGGAAGAAGCCGGCGGCATGGCGGTCGACGTTAACGGGAGGCCATTGATATTTAATCGCCAAGAACTCAGGCATCGTGGGGTTGTGGCTGCGAATGAAAGGTTGACGCGCGGGTTGCAGAGTCTAGTCGAAAAAGTGCTTACGGAAAAATAGCTTCGGTCAATTGAGCAGATCGTCGACAAAGGAACCGCATCCGAATGTCGCGTTGTGATTTTTGTGGCGGCCGGGCCCGGTTTTGGTCGCAGATTTGTGCGGACTGCAAGAAGCTCATGGGTCGCGTCGAAGAATTGCGCGGTCGGGTCGGTTACGGAGAATTCCTTGACGGGCTGGAAGCAACCGGCGTCGCTAAGGAAAAAATCTTGATCTTTCTCACCGCGGATCCCTATGGCGAAGGAAGTGTTCAGGATCAAGTCACCGCCGAAATGACGACCCAACTCATGAAAGTCATGGGGCTGCCCGGAGAGCAAACGCCGGCAGAAGTGAAACGCATACGAGAATCCGGGGCGAAGAACCGCAAGTAGTTTACAACTGCTAACCTGTGCATGGAATTAACGATCTATCTTTCTCTGCTGTTTCTTGGTCTGTACTTGGGCGGCTTGGTGGTCCAGCGACTCTTTTTCCTGCGGGACAGGAAGCGCATGCGACGGGATAGCCGGGAAGGGGGCAGGGTCATCGCGAAAGTTGGGGAGCTGGAACCGGGATGCGTTAAAAAGTTCTGGTTAATCTGTCAAAAATACCGCGTTGACGCCTTTCTGGTGAACGACGGGGGTCGATTTCACGCCTATGTGAATCGATGCCGACACATGCCGACGCCTTTGGATTTCATTCGTGATCAATTCCTAAGCGAAGATCGGCGCTATTTGATGTGCTATACGCACGGCGCGCTTTACGAATTCGGCACGGGGCAATGTGTGGCAGGGCCATGCAAGGGCGAGTCCCTCTATCGCCTGCCGGTCATCGTGGACGGCGGGGACGTTCTGGTTAGCTGCCCCGAAGGAGACCTTTCGTTTTTGGCCGATTAGAGCCTTTGTCATGAGTTTACGGAAACCAAAGAAAAGGGCCCGCAGGATGATCGTCGCCCGCATTAGCGAACTGGACCACGGCAGCAGCAAAAAATTTATCCTGCGATGCGGCGAGGACGCGGTGGAAGCCATGTTGATTAACTTCGAAGGCAGTCTATACGCCTATGTCAACCGCTGCCGTCATATCGCGCTCTCTCTGGATTGGGTCGACAATCAATTTTTTACCGCAGATGGCCGTTTCCTGATCTGTGCGAATCACGGTGCGCTTTATGAGCCGAAGACCGGGGAGTGTATTTGGGGTCCTTGCGCCGGCGCAGCGCTGCAAAGGGTTTCGCTAGAACTAGAAGGCGAAAAAGTGTATGCGCGTTGTCCTTGAGGCGTGGACCGAAACGGCATGGCGCACAGTTGAGGCCGGAAAGTTGAGTGCCCTGGGGGTAAAGAAGAATGGAAAAATGCCTTTTTTGCGGCATCATTGGTGGCAGGATAAAAGGTGATATAGTTTATCAGGACGAGCGCGTCGTCGCTTTTAAAGACGTCAATCCGAAAGCGCCCACGCACATACTTATCGTTCCGCGCAAACATATCGGTTCCCTTGTGGGTCTGGAGGCGGGCGACGAAAGCATTATCGGAAGCATTTTTTCCACGGCGGTCAAGTTGGCCCAGCAAGCGGGGATTGCGAAAAGCGGCTTTCGCGTCGTGGTGAACTGTGGAGCGGATGCCGGCCAGAGCGTGTTTCACCTGCATTATCATCTGCTTGGCGGACGTCAGCTGGGTTGGCCGCCGGGCTAAATCAGCAGAATTGTTTCTTTTCAACTTGATGGACTCCAAGGGAGGAGTGTATGCCGACTGTAGAATGGCGCAGCGCCGCTTTCGACATGGCCGTCCAGCAGTTTGATGTCGCGGCGGCGAAGCTTCATTTAGATTCGAACGTTGCGGCGAGGCTCAGGCGCCCAGATCGTTCCCTCATCGTTAGCGTGCCGACCCGTATGGACGATGGCAGGGTCCAGGTGTTCACCGGGTATCGCGTTCAGCATAACGATGTTTTGGGGCCTTTTAAGGGAGGTATCCGCTACAACCCTGAGGTCAACCTCGGGGAAGTGTCGGCCCTTGCCATGTGGATGACATGGAAATGCTCGCTTGTCGGATTGCCTTTGGGCGGAGCGAAGGGCGGCATCGCCTGCGACCCCGCGGAGCTTTCCCGCAATGAGTTGCAGGCGATGACAAGGCGCTACACAGCGGAAATTCTTAATTTCATCGGACCGGAAGTCGATGTGCCGGCGCCGGACATGGGGACCAATGAGCAGGTGATGGCTTGGGTCATGGACACCTACAGCCAGCACAAAGGCCACGCCGTTCCTGAGATTGTAACCGGCAAACCCGTGGCTATTGGCGGCACCGTGGGAAGACGCGAGGCAACGGGTCGCGGGGTGGTCTACACCATCATCGAGGCGGCCGAGCACTTGGGGATAGACCTCCGCAAATGCACGGCGGCAGTCCAGGGTTTTGGCAACGTCGGCTCCGTCGTGGTGAAGGAACTCTCCAGTCTGGGAGTCAAGGTGATTGGAGTTTCGGACCGAACCGGAGGATTCTACGACGACCATGGGCTGCCGGTAGATCGACTGTTGGAGCTCGCCGATAAAGATCATAGCCTCGAAGATTGTCCCCATGGTGAGAAGATCAGCAATGGACAACTGTTAGAGCTGAAGTGCGATGTGCTGGTGCCGGCTGCGTTAGAGATGCAAATCACCCGCGACAATGCCGCGCGACTGCAATGCCGGATTCTGGCAGAAGGCGCCAATGGTCCGACAACTCTCGATGCCGATACGGTGCTTCAGGAAAAAGGTGTGTTTGTGATTCCAGATGTCCTGGCGAATGCCGGCGGGGTCATCGTGTCCTACTTCGAGTGGGTTCAAGATCTGCAGAACTTCTTCTGGACGGAGGATGAGGTGCACAAGAAACTCCGGGATATTCTCTCCCGCGCCTTTCGCGAAGTCCTGAAAATGAGCCAGCAACGAAAGGTGGACATGAGATCGGCGGCCCTCATGATAGGGATCGACCGAGTGGCCAAGGCCATGCTCTGGCGGGGGCTGTACGCGTAATCGGGCCCATGCCCTGTTTGGTACGGGCCGTCCCGGAGCTCGCGCGTTGAAGCCGTCATGAGAAACTGGTAACAAAGAGCAGACGCGAATTAAGGAAGGCGTGCAGGCAATGATCCAAGCGACACAGCTCAGGCCCGGTATGATTATCATCCATGCGGGGGATCTCTACCGAGTCACCGTGGTTAAGCATTTAACTCCCGGGAACAAACGGGGGTTCATGCAAACCAAAATGAAGAATCTCAAGACCGGAATCGGAACGGAATACAAGTTTCGCTCCGAGGACCGCGTCGAGCAGGCCACGCTGCAGACTCGTAAGATGCAGTATCTTTACGCTGAAGGCGACCTGCACACATTTATGGATACGGAGAATTACGAGCAGATTACTTTAAACCCCGAAGATATCGGTGACCTTCTTCCTTTTCTTCTCCCCAACGAGGTTGTAGAGGTGGAGTTGTACGAGGGCAAGCCCATCGGTGTCAGCCCGCCGCCGACCGTGGATCTGGAGGTCGTGGATACCGAACCATCGATGAAGGGTGCGACGGCGAGCGCATCGTACAAGCCGGCGAAATTGGAGACCGGCGTCACCATTCAGGTGCCGCCATTTATTCAGGTGGGTGATAAGGTGCGGGTGGATCCGTTGGACGGATCCTATCTGGAGCGGGTCAAGTAGCGGTGATCCTCTCCAGGACGGATCGAACCTGTTCCTCAAGTTCTTCCAGGGTGCCGTTGTTCTCAATGACGTAGTCGGCGAGCTTGCGCTTTTCGTCCAAGCTCATCTGCGCATTAATGTGCTGTTGGGCTTCGACTTCGGTCAGATGGTCTCTTTCGCTGAGTCTTTTTTTCTGTGTTGCCAGGTCACAAGCGACCAAGATCACGGGCCGGAGCCAGAGGTGTATTTGAACCTCGAATAAGAGTGGTACCTCGT
>JBFJNS010000221.1:0-5365 GCA_041618055.1 Binatia bacterium | reverse complement strand
TCCGGCGCAAAACCGAGGGATACCATCGTATTTTCGACCTTCAACGCGAGGGCTGCCAGGCTGGCGCCCTGCAATCCTACCCACAATATCCGTGCTCTCCTCAAGTCGGGAAATACCCCTAATCCTTTAGCATTTAATGTGAAGCGCGAAAAGGGGCGCAGGGTGTCCACCAACGCATGGTTGATAGGCTCCACATGACCCTCCTCGACATCACCGAGAAACTTCAGGGTGAAGTGCAGGTTCGCTTCCGCGACCCAACGTACATCGGGAAGTGGGTGCTCCAGTTGTGATACCACCTGGGAAATTTTGGCGGTGGTCGTCGGGTCAATGGGAACTCCAATGAACGCACGAATCATGACGCCATCCGGTCGATCTCCCTAGGGTGCGCGGAGGCTCTTACGCAGCCAGTCGAGCGCGGCTTGAGATGTTCCGACGATCACGCGCTCACGGTCGCCGTGAAATTGAAAACGTCTGGCTTCATGCAGGTTGTTCCCGGCAATACTGATCCACACCGTGCCGACCGGTTTTTCGGCAGTGCCACCGCTTGGACCGGCAATTCCAGTTACGCCGATCCCGATGCTCGATGCCAATCGGTCTCGGACGCCAGCGGACATTTCTAATGCCGCCTGCTCGCTCACGGCACCGAACTCTTGCAACGTCTGTGCTTTCACTCCGAGATAACGAATCTTAGCCTCGTTGGAATAACTAACCACCCCGCCGTGAAAGTAAACCGAACTCCCGGCTACGCGTGTGATCCTATGACTAATATAACCCCCGGTGCAGGACTCCGCGAGGGCCAGTGTCTGGTGTTTCGCCAGCAGGAGCCGGCCGACGACCTCTTCCAATGTTTCTTCTCCCTCGGCGTAGATATAGGAGCCTAGAATCTTTTTGATTTCGCTCTTCAATCTTTCAAACTTGGCAATTCTTTCACCCTTGCCCCGAACCGTCAGGCGCAAGGTAAGGTCCGGAAAATGCGCGCGAAACGACAGTTTTGCACCTTGACCGAGTGAGATAGACTTCAGCATGTCGTCTATCCTCGACTCCGTCAGCCCGTAAATCTTGAAGCTGCAGGCTGAGATTTGCTCCGCGCCGCTCCTCAGATCGGCGAGCCAGGGCATGACGGTTGCGCTGAGCATCGTGAGCATTTCCTGAGGCACCCCTGACAGCCAAACCAGAGTCCGATGGGGGCCCACCGAGACCCGAAAGCCAGGCGCGGTGCCCGTCGGGTTCGGAATGATGACCGATCCCTCCGGGAAGCGCGCCTGTTTGAGATTGTTGTCGGACCAAGTTAAACCGCGGGCCTCGAAACGCTTCTTGAGCGACTGCGCCACGTGTTCGTCTTGGAGCAATCTGCAACCTAGGAATTGTCCTACAACCTCTGCCGTCAGATCATCGGCTGTCGGCCCGAGACCTCCCGTGCCGACTATTAAATCGGAAATATCGCTTGCCCGGTCAAGGGCCCAACGAAGCAACTCCCTGTCATCACCAACTTTGAGAACCGCGGTCACCTCAATGCCGACTGTGGAAAGCCGATCCGCAATGGTCGCCGAGTTCGTATCGATAACTCTTCCCGTGGTCAGTTCATCGCCCGTGCTGATAATAACTGCTTTATCCATCATATCAGGCCCCACGAGACAATTAGGCGCAAAATGACGAATGTATAAAAGCCGGCTACCAAGTCGTCAAGAACGATTCCCGCCCCTCCGGGCACTTGTGCCAATTTAGACGCCGGAAAGGTTTTGCCAATGTCAAAGATACGAAAAAGAACAAATGCCAGAGCCAACGGCAAGATTCCGGGCGGGGCGAGGAAATTCGCCACAACGAAGCCCGCGATTTCGTCAATAACGACGATTGCCGGATCCTTCTGCTTAAAGATGACCTCTGCCTGGGTCGCTAACCAGACTGAGAGGAAAACAAGGCTTGCGAGGGTCAGCAATCCCAGAATCAGCGAACCGTTTGCCACTCGGTTTACGGCTAAGGATAAGGGAATAGCCGCAAGCGTTCCCATCGTGCCCGGTATGAGAGGAAAATAGCCGACTCCCATGCCGGTAACAAGGGCACTTATGATCTTTCTCTCAACGTTGCCCACTCAGAACCAGCCCTCGCCAAAACTAAACCCGGATTCCATAGTCAAAAGCGACTTTTGCCGCCAGAGAGGAGTGCCTATCATAGCGAAGAAAATGTGCCTGTGCTTCTATGTAGACGACCGCAGCCGGTGCGTGCGGCAGCCATCTCACGACGACGAAAGCCAGTACCCGGTTGGAACAATGACTTCAAAGCTCCACGCTCCTATTATGCTGTCGCCACTGCAGCAGGCTTCCAGCGGGCTCGGACGATACCGCACCTGCAATTGGGAAATCCTGGCTCACAATCTGTTGTCAAATCACGTTCGCCGACCGCCCATCGCATAAAGACTAACCCGCTTTTGGCTAACGTAAAATCGTGGCGTCGCGCCTGAAGGGCAGAATCCGTCTTAGGACTGCGGTGCCGAAGTGAGCTCGACGAGGAAAAGGTTTTTTTGCTGGTCGAAAACTTTTTGCAAGGCAGGTTCGATCACGTCGTCTGCGGGGAATTCAACGCTCAGCGGATCGATGTACATTTGATCTTTGTAAAGTTCAAAGTGAAGGTGCGGTCCGGTGCTTCTACCTGTCGATCCAACATAGCCAATAAGCTGGCCCTTTTTGACAGGGGTGCCGTTGCGAATCCCCTTGGCAAAGCGGTCCAGGTGTGCGTAACGGCTCATATAGCCGGCGTCGTGCTGTATTTCGACAAGCTTGCCGTAACTGCCGTTACGTTTAGCGTGGGTTACAACGCCATCACCAATGGCGCGAACCGGCGTGCCTCTCCGAGCGGCGAAGTCCACCCCAGTGTGCGGCAGATTCGTCTTGAGTATAGGGTGGAGGCGGGAATCGGTAAATTGAGAGGTGATGTCATTGAAATCGAGGGGGAAGCGTAAGAACAAGCGCGCCAGGCTTCTTCCTTCGAGGTTATAGTAACCTCCCACACCCTTTTGTTTCTCGAAGTAGATGGCGGCAAATTTTTGTCCCACATTGATCAATTCTGCGGCTAGGATACGCCAGGAAACTTTTGACTCTTGGCCCTTCCGACTTCGAGTTTCGTAGAGGACCTTGACACTGTCCCCCTGTCGAACATCTTTGCCCAGGTCCAATTCCCAAGTAAATATGTCAGCCAGTTGGGATAACAATGTGGGTTTGAGCCCCGCCTTTTGCCCGTCATCGAAAAGCGAATGATTTACCACGAAGGTGGCGGTCTTCAGCTGCACGTCATACGGTTTCTCGCGCTTGTGAAAGAAAATGCCGTGATCGTCCTTTTCCCACGTGAGACTTACGGAATCATTGAAGTCCAGGTCCACCGCTTTCAGCCCCTCGCTTCCCTGCTGAGCGCGACTACTGGCGCCTTCCGTAGTAAGATAAAAATGTACCTCTCTCCCGACGGGAAGAGACTGGCGCGAAAAGTTTCGTGCAATGGAACGCGTCCAGAGTTGCATTTCACTCGGCTTCAACCCGAAGCGCTTGAGAAGCCGGGGCAACGTATCGCCGGGTCGGATTCGGTGGACAACATGCTCACGCTTTTCCAGCGGATCGAGGGCGTTGTCTTCTCCTTGGTGAAGTAACTGATTCCAAGGCGGATTAGTTGTTTTTCGCCCGCCTTCAGTAAGGCCCCGGCCCGATTTCCCTTTAGACGCTTCCTTACCGACCCCCTTGTTCTTCGCTGCGTGCGTCTCCACCGGCTTCATTGCCGCGAGAGCGGTAAGAATCCAAAACCACAAAAAAATATTAAAAATCTTTGAGGATCGTGATAGCCGATTAGCTCTCAGCAAGACTTTCGGGTAATAGTTGTGGGCTGTTCCGAGATGCATGACGAAAAACCTCAAACTAGATAAACCGTTTCTTTCCCCGTGTCAAACGAAAAAAAACAGGCCGCTCGGCGTTTTTGGACTAGTGACTGAATGATCCGGCCAGGCGCGCAAAAACTTAACTAAATTAGATACTTTCTCTTGTCAGTTTGGGTCCACGAGCCCTTCTGTGATGAACAAAGGTTCCCTGCCCCTAACGGCCAGCCTCGCCCTCGGTGAGCTCCAAATGGAAGATCGCAAACCTCAGATTTTCGACTTGAGAATTGCCATTGGCAATCCGGGGGGTGTCCATGGCTTGGGCGGCTCCGGTGCACTCGCTGATGGTTCACTGGTGCGAGTGTGTGCCGGATGGAGGCTAATTCGCCTCTTTGAGCCACAGCTTCCGGATGAAGACCTCTAATAAAAAGAGGGCGAAACACAGGATGATTAGAAGTGGTCTGATAGACTCATAATTCATTGTAGTACGCTCTTCTTGAGCGCGTTTCACTGATCTTGGATTGATTTCTCCACCTGAGATCTGCGCCAATTTGGCTAGCAGCGGAAGATTAAAATCTGGCCGCGGTGATTCGGCGCGAAGGTCATAGGGCAAAGTGTAGCCAAGTGGCGGGTAGGCGATGCGGCGGCCCGATCGCTCCTCGAAAATGTCGATACGATAGTCGCCCGCAGCCGATATGGGAAGCAGGGTCTGATAGTGGCCGGGAGCCGATTTTCGCAAAACGCCGTCAGCCTTCGCGCGGTTGCCGCTAACCGAATACCGGAACTGACCGTTCCCGCCGGCCTCTTCGTAAAGATACAGGTCAAAAACCGGTTGTGAGCCTACCAGACTGACCCTTGTCTCATGAAGGGGTATGGGCACGGATTCGCGAGGTGGCCGAAGCCAGTTCATGATCCTCTCCCAAAAATCGGGGAGGCCGTTCCATTGAATCCAGTTTCTACTCCACCGCGCTTCCATATCGGTAGTGAAAGCCACGGCTTTCCCCCGTCCGTATTGCCAGGAGGCAAGCAAGGGCGCTCTGCGGCCGTCCCTGGGAATCACCAGGTCTGAGTGCGCGCCGCGCTTGATCTCAGTCTCCACGTATCCGGCAAGCGACGGAAAATTTCTGCCGCCAAAGCCAGCTAGAATTTCCGAGCCTTTTTCCTGCACAGGCGAGAAGTCCTTTTCAGTCGGTGGTTCCTCCTCAGGCTTTTCCCGAAGCTGCTGCAAGACGATCTGAGGGAGAGTGGTGGGATCGTAAGTATGATGAAAAAAGCCAGCTCCGTACTGAGCGATTCGCTTCATTAAGGGCACATTCGCGTCGGCGCCAATGGCCACGCTGGAAACCGTGATTTTTAACTCCAGTTTCATCACATTCACCAGGTCAATGTAGTCGCCGCCGCTGCCTCCGGTTTCTCCGTCGCTCAGAATAATGACATGTTTGCTGCTGGCGCTCTGTCTTTCGATTTGCCGTTTGGCTTCGACGATGGCCGGCAGAAGAAAAGTACGCCCCC
>JBFJNS010000220.1:0-5387 GCA_041618055.1 Binatia bacterium | reverse complement strand
GCGCGGCGCTTTGCCGAGCAGGGCGCACGCGTCGTGATCGCCGATATTGACGCGGAGGCCGGGCAGGCGACAGCCAAAGAAATCCTTGACGCAGGGCTCTCGGCCTGGGCGAGAACAACGGATGTCCGCAGCTACTTCAGTGTCGATGGCCTGATGCGCGAAACCGCAGAGAAGTTCGGAGGCATCGACGTTCTCCTCAACAACGCGGCGATCTATGTGACCCAGCACCTGTGGAAAGGGCCGGTGGAGGACTTGTCATTGAACGAGTGGGACCGTGTGCTCGAAGTCAATTTAAAAGGTGTTTTTCTATGCTGCAAAGCGGCGATTCCGATCATGAAACGACAAAAGAGCGGTAAGATCATTAATATTGCGTCGGGAACGTTCTTTAGCGGCTCGGGCAATATGCCGCATTACACCACCGCCAAAGGCGGCATTGTGGCGCTCACGCGGGTCATGGCACGACAGCTCGGCGAGTGGAACATCAACGTGAACTGCATGACTCCAGGATCGACCATGAGCGAAGAAAACGTCACCGATGACGTGCGGGAGCGGCGGGAAGGAAGCGTCATGAAGCGGTGCTTCAAAAGAGTCGAAATTCCCGCGGACATTGTCGGCACGGCGCTGTTTCTGGCCTCCTCCGACAGCGATTTTATCACCGGTCAACTGCTGGTCGTGGAAGGCGGCGGGATCATGCATTAGCCGTGATGTCTCGCGGCGCCCAATAGTACGCCACGGCGAGAATGCGAATCTCCAGGCAATGGCCCACGTTTATCAGGACTGGCCGGTCACACCGTACACGTGACCGCACTCGCTGCAAAAAATGACGCTAAATGGTGAAAGAACAAACTGCTTGCCGCGCGCTGGCCCGGCACCCCCTTTGCGCGAGACGATGTAGTCCGTCCCGACCGCAGCGCATTGTGGGCACTTGGGCTGTGGCTCTACCTTCTTTTGAAAATCGTAGGAGTACTGGAAGCCGCCGCCGAACTGAGTGTTAAACGGCTCCTGCTGCTGCGCCTGCTGCTCCTCTTCCGCTTTTCCATCTTCCTCAGGCGCCGCCTGCCTGGCTTCATCGTAGATCGCCCGCTTGCCTGAATCCGAAAGAATCGAGTACGCTTCCATGATCTCATTGAGCTTGACAGCGGCCTCGTCGTCGCCGGGATTGCGGTCCGGGTGATAGCGAAAAACCATCTTACGGTATGCCCGTTTGATTTCGGCTTCCGTGGAGGTCCGCTCGACACCCAGCAACGAATAATAATCGACCGTCGTATTCAATCGAGTTAACCTTTGAGGCAATCAGCGGCGAATGAATTTCGAGTTATCCGCGGAGTCAATCATCAAATAACCCTTATGCCAGCCCGTTATCGCCTGCCGGTACCTGTCAGGCGACCCCGCTGCCTGTACGCAACCACACACAGGTCGTAGATTGCGGACCCCGCACGATCATCGACCACAATTTCACCGTTCCGGTCCACGTACTCTACTTTGAGCATCAGATCCTTGCGCGGTGAATCGATATTGGAAATTCGCATCAGGCGAGCGCTGTGCTTGTCTAAGTACCCGCCTATGGCTCGGAGAATCTGCGCTAGCGTGACGAATTCCTTGGCTGGCGCCGCTCCGGTCCGTTTCTCCCGTCCCGCCGTGTCGAGCTTTTGAATGTCCGTATGCGAATAATGAAGCGTCACCGGAGTGGGAGCGGGAGGCGATTGATAACCACAACTGACAATGTAGTCTTGCCCCTCTTGGCGAAGATCGAGCGATTTAAGTCCGCGTTGCTCCAAATCTTCCCCAATGCAGCGAAGACATGTTGAGTAATCAAGGATGGGCGCGCGCCCGAACCTCCTCGTTTCCCTCAGGTCATACATAATAAGGTTTCAAATCGAAATCGCGTGCTTTATAAACTGTAATGGTAAAAATAATAAGAAAAAAAATCAATTAAAAATTTGCCTGAGTACCGTATGAACACCCCGGACGCGACCCTGTTAGCTTTGTCTTTCTAGTCGTTTGAGGACGAAATAGTAGCTCGGCGAAGCAGTCACCCTTGAGGTGACCTGGAATGAGACGGCAAGTCCGGCAGCTGAAAAGGGGCCGTCCGGCGGCGACGGATGGCATCCGTTACAACAATAGCGCCGGAGCCAGTATGGGCCACGTGCAGAACAACTCTCCCAAGCCCATCGCCATGATTGCCGCATGACCTACGCCATGCAAGGTGGATTTCACTCCAAGAAACTCATGATGTCGCTTTTTTTGCTTGTCGGTTTGAGGCGCAACTCGTCCAGCAGCAAAAGTGCATTTCCTGATTCCAATTGACCCCGGGGGCCCACCGCCAGACTATTTTTCAAAGTATCTGCCGACTGACCGCTTTGACGCGTTTCGTCGTCTTGCACCTAGGGAGCGTTGTGGGTGCGGACAGACAAGTCCAGATTACGGCTTACCCACCTATCGCTACCCTTTGAGACGGTTAGCCAATGAGTCGTGTTCTTCCTTGATTCCCGCCGGCAGCCGGTCACCGAACTTCTCAAAGAATTCGGCCTGGCTCCTCAAGTTTGCTTTCCAGCCGTCACGATCGATGGATACGAGCTGGGCAAGATCCGACGCGGCTAAATTGAGCCCGCCGCCATTAAGACTAGAGGGCTTGGGCACGTAACCGATGGCTGTCTCCTCGGCATCGCCCGCGCCTTTGCAGCGCTCAATGACCCAGCGCAGAACTCTTAAGTTTTCCCCGAAACCGGGCCAAAGGAACTTCCCTTGGTCGTTCCTTTGGAACCAATTGACGCGGAAGACCTTGGGCGGATTGCTGACACGCTTGGCCATTGACAACCAGTGCGCCCAATAGTCGCCCATGTTGTATCCACAAAATGGGAGCATGGCCATTGGATCTCGGCGAACCACTCCGACAGCGCCTGTCGCCGCCGCGGTCGTCTCGGATGCCAGCGTGGCGCCCAAAAACGTACCGTGCTGCCAACCGAATGATTGGTAAACCAGGGGGACAAGTTTTTGCCGCCTCGCGCCAAAAAGAATCGCGCTGATGGGCACGCCTTCAGGTTTTTCCCAATCCGCCGAATAAGTCGGGCACTGTTTGATGGAAACCGTGAAACGCGCGTTCGGGTGCGCGGCGGGATTGTTGCTATTCGGATCCCAAGGTCTGCCCCGCCAATCCGCGGCATTCACCGGCGTAGGGTCGTCATGCCCCTCCCACCAGACGGTTCCGTCCGATCTCAGCGCCACGTTGGTAAAGATAGTGTCGCGTTTAACCATCGCCATTGCGTTTGGATTGGTCTTCGAACCCGTTCCGGGGGCAACCCCAAAGAATCCCGCCTCTGGATTGATAGCCCAAAGCCGACCGTCCGGCCCCGCACGGAGCCACGAAATGTCATCGCCGACGGTGTGAATCTTCCAGCCTTCCAGGCTTTCGGGCGGCACCAACATGGCCAGGTTTGTTTTGCCGCAAGCGCTGGGGAATGCCCCACAAACATAGGTAATCTCTCCGTCCGGGCTTTCCAAGCCGACGATGAGCATATGTTCCGCCAACCATCCCTCGCGCTGGCCTAATTTGCTCGCGATTCGCAGGGCTAGGCATTTTTTTGCGAGCAAGGCGTTGCCGCCGTATCCCGAACCGACGCTCCAAATGGTGTTGTCTTGTGGATAGTGACTGATAAAGCGCCGTTCCATGTCCAGATCCGCCTTGGAATGCAGACAGCGGGTAAAATCATCCGAAGAGCCCAGGTGATCGAGGGCGATCTTACCCATGCGGGTCATCATGCGCATATTGAGCACGACGTAAACGCTATCGGTGACCTGAATGCCAACTTTGCTGAACGGCGAGCCATGAGGCCCCATGAGAAATGGGATCACGTACATGGTCCGGCCTCGCATGGACCCGGCAAAAATTTTTGCCAACCGATCATACGATTCCGACGGAGCCATCCAGTTGTTGTTCGGGCCGGCATCCTCCTGCTCCTCCGTGCAGACGAAGGTGAGATTCTCCGTGCGCGCAACGTCATTCAAAGCGCTGCGATGCAAATAGCAACCGGGCAGCTCTTGTTGGTTCAACGGCATGAGATCGCCACATTGAACGGCGACCTGTGTCAGACGCTCCCGCTCATCCTCGGAACCGTCGCACCAGAAGACGTCGTCCGGCTGGCACATCGCAGCGACATTTTTGACCCATTCTTGGATGTGAGTGTTCGATGGTACTTGCCCTGTGGAATGACTCATAAGCTGGCTTTTCTCCCTTTCTGTAAACTGGGCCGAGCGGATGTTGCATGCGCTCGACGGGCGTTGCCGTGTTGCATACGGAACACCGCTATTTCAGCGAACAATATTTTTGTTCGCGATTCAATCACGCTTTTCAAACTATCTGATAAAACGAAGAAATGTCAAACTTGTTTTGTCGCGCGCATTGACGGCGTCACCCGTGAAACACTCTGAGGAGGCGCCAACGGCCGCCGGGAATTTCTTCACTCCATCCGGCCAACGCCACGAGATGACCGTGCGGATCCAGTAGGCGCAAGACTTGCTCGCCTTCTTGAGGCTTGCCAATCTGATTGAGAATCTCCTGCTGGCCCAAACGAAGCCGAGTCACCCAAGAACCGTTCCAAGTCACAGCGCGCAGATGGCTCAGGGCCTTTGCGATCGGGATCAACGGAACTTTTTCTTCTGCATTCAAACGCTCGAGATCCTCCAGCGTAATCGCTTGCGTCACCGTCAGGTGGCCGCACGCAAGGCGCCGGAGACTCTTCAGATGCGCTCCGCAACCTAGAGCTTTTCCCAAGTCCGATGCCAGCGTTCGCACATACGTACCCCGCGAACAGTCGAGTTCAATCTCTAGCTCCGCCATGCTGAGTATTCGCAAGACGAGCTTATTGATGCGGATGGCACGGGGCTGACGCGGCACCTCCTTTCCCTGGCGCGCCAAGCGGTACAGCCGCATTCCATCCTTCTTCAATGCCGAAAACATGGGGGGGACCTGTTGCAGCTCTCCAGTGAAACGGTGCTCCAGGCTGCGAAGCTCTTTTTCAGTCAGAGGCGGCACGTTACATGTTTGCACCACGGTGCCTGTTGCATCCTGAGAGTCCGTCTCGACCCCAAGAGCGATTACACCCCTGTAACTTTTGGGCGCGTGCAGAAAAATGTCGGCAACCTTCGTTCCCTCGTTGACGCCGAGGGGAAGCAATCCCGAAGCGAACGGATCCAACGTGCCAAGATGACCGACTTTCTTCGCCGCGATCATGGTCTTGACTTTGCTAACAACCTGCGCCGAAGACGGTCCCTCCGGCTTATCAATCAACAACAAACCGCTTTTTGTCATGGAATGCGAAGGTCCTAGCGCAACTAGTGATCCACGGGCGGGCACACCACCCTCCGGGGCACCTAATCTAACTCTTGTC
>JBFJNS010000219.1:0-5410 GCA_041618055.1 Binatia bacterium | reverse complement strand
CAGTCAAGGGTCCGAAGGTTCGCTCCTTTGTTCTCGAATTCCTTGGTATGCCTGCGGCAGACAAGTCAAAAGTGGTTAAACTGTTGACGGGCGAAAATCCCTAGCAGTTTTTCCCTCACTGCTACAGGAGATTTGGGTGGTCGCGTGCGCTAGTTTGCCAGGTGAGCCACAATTCCGTACTGCGGAGAACTCAGGACCAGTAGGTACTCCGGTCGGTTGGAATATGCTGCAAGATCTCAGCCGGAATATAATCTTCCAGCTTGATCTTCTGCAATGCTTCATCCGGGCACTTGGAAACCGGTGAGAAGGGCCGATCCAGAGGGCGCGTGGCGTCCACGATCATGCCGGACGTCTTGATCTCGTCCTCTAGAGAAGGGTCTAGCATGTTGCCGCGGAAAAGCGGTTTTAGAATCGACACCTGCCGATCGGGCTGTACCCTGGTTGCCAGCGCCCATAGAACATCGGTGGGATCGTACACATCGATGTCGTCATCGAAGACAAAAACATTCTTGGCGTGGTCGAAGGTGAGCGCCGCTGCCGCAGCCCGACCCGGATCACCTTCCGACATTTTTTTCATCGAGATAAAAATATTGTAATTTGCCTGCCGTCCAAGCTTGCACACGGCCTTGACTCCGGGCACCGCTTCGCGACAGCGCCTTAGGTACGCTCCCTCGCGCGGGAGATCCATCCACGGCTTGTCCCCCTCCGGCGTGATCACGGATTGATACATCGCACCTTTGCGGTAGTTGATGGCCCTCACTTCGTACGGCACGCATCTGATATAGCGCTGGGGTCCGAGGTAGCCCGGCGCTTCGCCGAAGGGGCCTTCAACAACTCTTTTCCCCGGCAACAATGCTCCCTCAATCACGATTTCCGCGTCCGCGGGAATCAATAGTTGATCGCCCCAAGTCTCCGACGGCGTGAGTCGGAGAGGTTCCTGAAGATAAGCCCCGATGACGTCAAACTCATTGACCTCGAAGGGCCCAGTGAAGCAAGCGCCAATATGATAGGCGGGATGGTGGCCCAATACCGTGGCCACCGGGCACTCCATGCCTTGTTCCTCATAGTCGCGGTAAATGCCCCAGAGGTGGCGTGGCGAAGCATAGAGAGCCGTACTGTTTTTGGACTTCACCTCCATCCGGTGATACGAGCAGTTGTAAATGCCGCTCTTGCGGTCGCGGGTAATCGTTGACAGCGTGATGTAGGGGCCTCCGTCCATCTCGTAATGCCTCATGATCGGCAGATCGTAAAGGTCGACATGTCCCCCACATTTCACCACCTGCTTGACCGGAGCGTCGCTCTTGTCGATCATGAGCGGTGCCATCTGCTGAGCCTCTCTTTGCATACATGCCTCAGCCATTTCAGCGCGCGTCATCTCCCTGGGGAAACCCAAAGCGATCTGTGTTTTACGCTGGGAGATCTCGCAGTTCAATACCAGTGGAAAAGCGCTACCCCGGCCGTGCAGGTCCAACGGCCGTTCAAAGATCAAAATGGGGAACTTTTTTTGGGCACCGAGATGCTTGACGATTGCGGACGCATCATAGTGGGCTGGATCAACCGGCTTTGTAATACGGACGACTTCGTCGGGAATCTCTCGCTGGCAGTCTTCCAGGAACGAGCTGAGACACTTGGGCATACGACCTCCCTGCTGCAACAAAGATGCGCCTAATCATTTTGCTAACGTGTGGTGCGGGAATTATCCGCGACTGTTGTCGCGGAGTAAATCGACCGAGGATAATTAGGCGCTCATCATCCCACAGTCTGAAAAAGGAAGTGGCCCTGGCCATAGTCCTTTTTCTAGTCCGCGCACTCTTTAACGCCAAGGTGATCCATCGGTACAAACCGGATCTTCTTGCATCGTCCTTGCGTTCTCCAAGCAAGACTACCGTGGGCCGTTTTTTAGCAGAGAGGTGCGTGTCAAGAGGTAATGATTCGCCTGCCCCTCGTTTGCTTAAATCATCTTTGCGCGGATGCTATCTATTTCAGGAACCTGTGCTGCCTTTAGATCAATCTGAGAGAGATCGGATACTCCCAGCCCGATCTCGATTGCCCGTGTGATGATGGGCTGTTTCCAGACGCTGATGTTTTGAATCCGGTCTTCGGTGCCATGGTGTTTCAAGACGCCGAGACCCGTTACGTCGGTGGCGATGCGATCTCGGGATGCTACGATCAGCTTCGGCTCGACAATGTCGCCTCGGCTGGGCCCTTCGCTGACAAAGGCTTTGGTGCCGTCCATAATATTGAGCGAAGTCGTGACGGTCAGTCCTATCTCGGCGATCATTTTAGCAAAGGCCGGATAAGTGGCCATTTGGGGTTGCCCGGAAGCTTGTACACTGTCGCGCCCGCTGTTCAGTTTGCTATGCATGAATACACGATCTTTGCCGGGAATGATGCCCACAAGGTTTTTGATGGACATTGTAAACCATCCCAGTCGATGGGTCTTGATTACCGGCACGTTAATAATATGATCGACCTGAAAAATCATTTCCGCCAAATGGTAGCCGGTTTCCCAATTGACTGAGGCGGTTGGATTCACGAAGCGCCAATTCATATCGTCAAAGGTGACCAACTCAGCCTTTGCATCGAGGATGGCCTTGTCGATGCCCGCTTTCTTCATTTCCTCTCTCGTGTTTCTGCGATAGTTCGATCGGTCACCAACGATGATCCGCTTTGGATCGCGCTCCCAGACAAGCTTGATGACCTCATAGAGAACCTCGGGATTGGTGGAGGCCGGATACGGCACTCCTGAATTTACGTTCGGCTTGATCAAGACGGTTTGCCCGCTCTTGATAAAACTCATGCCCCCCGCCAGTTCCACAGCCTGGCGTACGGCAGCGCCGATCGTTCCACCTCTGGCAATGCCAACGGCCGTTGTGCCTTTCGCGTCGGTTGGAGCCCCGGGTGCAAGGGATTCCAGTCCCAAAAGTGCGCCCGTGCCCAAAGCAACGCCTGTCATTTTTACAAAATCTCTGCGGGACAAATCGTTGTTGTAATTCACCGGCGCACCTCCTTTGAATGAAAAGATCTTGTTTTGAGTTTCAGCCAGCGAGTCCTCGCAATCCCTCTGAGAATTGCCAGCCTTTCGTTGTCTCGCATGATTACGTGATCAAGAGGACCACCTTACTCCAAACGAGGGCGGATGAAGTCAATACTCAGGCCTCATCATCCCGGAAAGCGTTACCGCCAAAAAATGTTAGACCTGCCACAATGCAATAACGTGTATCGCTAGATTCGCATCCCCCCTCATTTTCCCAACATTTGTTTCATTTTCTCCACGATCTCGCGTGGCTGACCGACGACTTCTTTAGCCAGCTTTTCAAGTTCGTCGCTGAAGTTTGGGTCGATCTCAAGCTTCTTCTTTTCCGCGTCCGCGACCACGGATTCGTCTTTGAGCGCTTTTTCGAACGCCTGCCGGATTATTTTCGCCCGATCCATCGGTGTATTGGGTGGAAGAACATAGGGACGCCCAAAGTCGCCAGCGGCCAAAACGAGCGTTGCCAGGCGCCTACCAGGCTCGGAAGATTTGTGTTCGTCCATCGCTTCATAGAGAGTCGCAACGTCTTTGAGCCTAGGATCCCGCTTTTTCCCGGTCTGCATCAACACCCTCACAAAGCCGGTCTTGCGCCAGGTGTGAAAGGGCTCACGGGCGAAGAAGGCCGTAATCGTGCGCGCACTGCAGATAACCTCGCCTCTCTCGATCGCCAAATCGACGTCCGAGCCGGACTGGTATCCCGTGACGATATTGAATTTCGTCCCGATGACTTCATCCAACAGCTTTGGGACGAAGTAGGCGGTGGCGGTGGTGCCACTCGCCCCGCACTTCGGAGGTTCCGAACCCTTGGCGATGTCTGCTAGAGATTTGTAGGGTGAATCCGCGCGCATGTATAGGAGGTGATTGGAGGTCACCGGGCTGCCGATCCAGACAAATTTGCTCCAATCAAACTGCACTTCCGGGCGGGCTATTACCTGATCGAAGTAGAGGGCGGGAAAAAAGGCGCCGATGGTCAGTCCATCGGGCTTCGCCACATTATAAACGTGGTTCGCCGCGACGAGAGAGGAGGCCCCTGTCATGTTCTGCACGATGATATTGGGACTCCCTGGAATGTACCTGGGCATGTGTTGCGCAAGGAGCCTGGCATAGAGGTCGAAGGCGTCTCCCGCCTTCGTTCCGACGATGATGCTCACGGTCTTACCCTGGTAAAAAGGCGCCTGGGCTGCTGAGATAGAAAACCAGAACAAAACGCAACAAAGAGCGACAAAAACCCTCTTCATATGACTCTCCCTTTTTAAGTAAATGGCTTGCCTGTCTGGCGAGATTGCCATGTGAAACTCTATTCGATTTATTTTTTCGATACAGTCAACGCTGCTGTCACCTTTCAGAAGCGGTATGGGAGCTCTCCGTAGCAAGTACGGAACAGTTATTATCGACAATCAGCGTTCGCGGACTAGCGACAAATGTAAGGGCTGAAAACCGATAGCTGACCGCTGAAGGCTTATCATGAAAAACGCCATGCGCCGAAAACAACTCTGCAACTGCACGGTTCCGTGCCTTCGCTTCGTCCGGCTTCGTCGTGAGTTCGGCCGAGCGCTTCGTATCCCGATCGACATGGGTGTTACCATCAACTGCGCGATTTGGGTTCAATGAAAACGGGCGGGAGTTTAGGTTAGACACCTACTCACCTACGCCCTTCTGAGGGAAGTTCCGATCGCCGCCTGCGGCCCACCCCGTCCTCTTCGTGTTACTGGAAGCGCTCCGCTCGCTTGATGAGCTTCTCCAGATCCTTCTCGTTGGGGTCCTGCGGAAGCCCGGGGTGTATAGCACCCGAAGAGCATTTTTCCGCCGCCCGCACGATGTCTCGGTAAGGGCCCCTCTTGGGGTCGAGGATGTACGCTTTCTTATTTCCGTTGTACGCGAAAATCTTCTTGTTTATGTTGGTGCACTCGTCGCAGGTGGTGCACAGCTTTTCTTCGATCCAGGGTAGCTCACTCACCGGTGCTGCAGCGGCCTCAGGCCTGGGAGCGGCAGCGGGCGCGGGTGTGGCCGCCGGAGCTTCTAATGGGGCCTTCGCCGGTTCCTGGACGGCGGGTGCCGGCGCGGCCATAGCGGGTGCAGCACCGCCCATACCGGTCAAACGCAGTGCTAGATTTCTCATCGCAGCCGCCACTGCCTCGGACTCCCGCGCCTGTAGCTGGGCTTCCAACTGCGCTTTCTGCTCGCTCAGAGATTTCTCCCGCTCGGCCGTCAACTCTTCCTTGAGGCGCTGCTCCGCCGCTTGCACAAACGGGTTCTTGATGCCGCCCAACTCCTGAAGGGTGTGCCACAGGTGCAATTTGTCGGCGGTTTGCGCGACCATCGCCTGGGAGAGCGCCAACTTAACCAGGTGCTTTTCCTGGTTTCGGTGCACGATGT
>JBFJNS010000218.1:0-5425 GCA_041618055.1 Binatia bacterium | reverse complement strand
GATTGCCGACGAGATCCGGGTCGATATGCTCGTAGGTCTCGCGATTCTTGAGCACGCCGGAAACATGAAGGCCGCCTTTGTGCGCGAAGGCGCTGTCGCCCACGTAGGGCTGATGTTTATTCGGCTGAATATTGGCCAGCTCGTAGAAGAAGTGCGACACCTCGCGTAATTTCTTGAGCTGCACGGGTTTGATGCACCTCTTGCCCAACTTTAATTCGAGGTTGGGAATAATCGAGCAAAGATTCAGGTTGCCGCAGCGCTCGCCGAACCCGTTGATCGTTCCCTGAACCTGGCGGACACCCATCTCCACCCCTGCCATCGTGTTGGCCACCGCCAGCTCGCCATCGTTGTGACAGTGAATTCCCAGAGGCGTCGTCACGACCTGGTTGACGCGCTCAAGGGCGGTGCGGATGTCACTGGGAGTTCGTCCGCCGTTGGTATCGCACAGGACAATCCAGTCGGCGCCTCCTTCCTGCGCCGCTTCGAGGCACTGGAGCGCATACTCCGGATTGGACCGAAATCCGTCAAAAAAGTGCTCCGCGTCAAACATGACTTCGTCCACATGACGCTTCATGTAAGCGATGGAATCCGCGATGATTTCCAGGTTCGCCTTTTTGCTGATTCTCAGATCATCGCGCACATGCAGATCCCAAGTCTTCCCCACCAGCGTCACCACGGGCGTTTTGGCATTCAGCAAAACCTTGAGGTTCAGATCCTGAGACGGCTTCGTCCCGGTTTTGCGCGTCGTGCCGAAGGACGCAATCTTTGCGTTTTTGAACTTGAGTTTTTTGACCTGATTGAAAAAATCAGCATCGCGGGGGTTCGAACCCGGGTACCCCCCTTCGATATAGTCGATGCCCATCTCCTCGAGTTTTTCGGCGATGCGCAGCTTGTCTTCCAGAGTAAACGAGATATCCTCCGCCTGACAGCCGTCTCTAAGCGTCGTGTCGTAAAGTAAAACGTCCTTCATACATTACCCTGTTTACCAATAAACGCGTCGTGCAGCACGCGAACCGCGAGTTCGGTGTATTTTGCTTGAATGACAACGGAAATTTTGATTTCCGAGGTGGAAATCATCTCGATGTTGATCCCTTCCTGGGCCAAGACTTCGAACATCTTCGCAGCCACTCCCGCATGGGTGCGCATCCCCACCCCGACGACGGAAACTTTCGCAATGTCGGTATCGACCTTGACGCCTTGAGCGCGGACGGCGGGAGCCGTCTTCTCCATTATAGCAAGCGCCTTTTTATAATCGGCCTTGGAGACCGTGAAAGTCAAATCCGTCGTCCCGTCTTCGCTGGCGTTTTGGATGATCATATCAACGACGATGTGGGCATCGGCGATGGGCCCAAAGATCTGCGCCGCAAGCCCCGGGCGGTCCGGGACTCGCTGAAGAGTGATCTTCGCTTCGTTCTTGTCATAACTCACACCGGACACCAATACGTCGTCCATGCTCTCATCCTCCTTGACTAGCCATGTCCCTTCGTTATCGATAAATGTCGAACGGACATGCACTGGCACGAGAAACTTTTTTGCAAACTCCACGGAACGGATTTCCAGCACCTTCGCCCCAGTGCTGGCCAATTCAATCATTTCATCATAGGAAATCCGCGCCAGCTTTCTGGCATCCGGGCAGATCCCCGGATCGGTAGTAAATACGCCTTCGACATCGGTATAAATTTCACAAGCCATGGCGTTGAGGAACGCCGCCAAGGCCACGGCGCTTGTATCCGAGCCTCCCCGGCCAAGGGTGGTAATATTGTCATCTTCATCGACCCCCTGAAAGCCAGCGACCACCACGACTTCTCCCGCTGCCAGGGATTGCACGATCTTTTTCGAATCGATGTTTCGAATTCGGGCTTTGCCGTAGGCGCTGTCGGTTTCGATCCGCACTTGATGGCCGAGAAACGAGCGCGACGGCTGCCTTAGTTCTTTGAGGGCCAGACTGAGCAAAGCGACGGAAACCTGTTCCCCAGATGCCAACAGAACATCCTTTTCTCGCTCGTCGGGAATTTCGGAAATCTGATTGGCCAGAGCGATGAGGCGGTTGGTCTCTCCGGCCATCGCAGAAACCACCACGACGACATCATGGCCCGCTTTCTTTGTCGCTTGCACTTTTGCCGCCACATGTTTGATACGTTCGATCGTGCCGACCGAAGTTCCGCCATATTTTTGCACCAGCAACGCCATTCGTTCCTATCCTCTTCGTTTGCTTTTCATTTTTTCAACGATGCTCTCGTACCGCGGGCCCCGGGGAGTAAAAACCAACTCGCGCTTGGAGCCATTGGCGTAAGCCAATCGCAGCTCTAGAAATTCGTCAACCTCGGTTCCCGGCAGGCGTTCGACCCATTCGATCAGACTGACACCCCCGGAGTATAGGTACTCCCGGAGATTGAGTCCTTCCAACTCATTCAAACTGCCAATCCGGTAGAGATCAATGTGGTAAACAGGGAGGCGGCCACGATACTCGTTGATGAGAGTAAATGTCGGACTGCGGATCCATGCCTCTTTCCCCACGTCGAGACCCTCTGCCACACCTCGCACAAAACATGTCTTGCCAGTCCCCAGCTCCCCTGTAAGTCCAATGATTTCGCCACCCTGCATCAACCGACCCAGCTTGCTGCCCCAGCTTCGGGTCTGTCCGGCGGAGCGGGTAATAACGGTCCACGAACCCATCAGCGACCGAACTCCATACGCACAACTAATATATTTTCTTGAAGATTTCGAGACTAGCGGGCGGCTGCCGAAAGACTCCTCATGCCCGGTGGCAATCCGTCGATGATATCGCTGGCTATGAGACCGATCTCTCCTCTCTCCGCCGCCGCTCGATCGCCGACGTAACCGTGGAGATAAACGCCTAGCTTCATTGCGTTTTCCGCGCTGAATCCCTGCCCCAAAAGCGCCGCAAGCATTCCCGCCAGAACATCTCCCATCCCGCCGCTTGCCATCCCGGGATTGCCCGTCGGGTTGATGAATACCTTTCCCTCCGCCGTCGCGATGACTGTCCTTGCGCCCTTGAGCACCACGTGGCAACCGTACTTCACGGCAAAGGCGCGCGCCACCTCGGTGCGGTCGCGGTTAACGGCGTCGTTTCTTTCCCCTAGGAGCCGCGCCATCTCGCCCGGATGGGGCGTAATTACGGGGGGCACTTTCGCGTAGCGCAGCCGATCAAGTTCCAAGCTAAGGTTATTGAGGCCGTCAGCGTCAATGACCCACGGAACATCAAGGTTGCGTAGCAGCCATCGAAGAGCCATCCGTGTCGAATCGGCAACCCCAAGACCGGGACCGAAAAGTACGACGTTCTTCCTCTCCAAAAGCCGGCGCCACTCCTCATCCGTCAGCGTCTCCATCTCTTCGGCTGCGTTGTCGCGTAAAGGCTCCGTCATGACTTCGACCAACGCGCCTGCAAGAATATTGTTGAGCGAGCGAGGCGCCGCCAACGTAACCAATCCCGCGCCGATGCGCATGGCTGCGCGACAGGCCATGATTGCCGCGCCGGTTTTGCCCCGGGAGCCGGCCATCACAAGCACATGTCCATAAGTGCCTTTATGTGTGTCGGGATGGCGAAGCGGAACCAGCCAACCCATTTCTTCCTGCTCCAGCAGCTCGGTTTGCGGGCTCACCTCAGCAACGGCCCTGGTATCAATGCCGATGTCTCCGACCACTAAATCCCCCACATAATTCAAACCGGGATAACCCACCTGTCCGAGCTTCGGATAGCCGAGCGCAACCGTCATCTCCGCTTGTATGCCAACACCGAGTGGTGTTCCGCTGTCGGTGTGCAGCCCGGAGGGTATATCGACGGCGACGATTGGCAGTCCGGAGGCATTCATCAGCGTGATGACTTCAGCATACAGTCCAAGCACATCATTTCTTGTGCCAGTGCCAAGTATCGCATCCACCAGCAACCCTTTTCCCTTCATTCTTTCCCTGAGGGAGGAAATGCTGGATTGAGAAACTTCTATCACCCTGCCTCGAAGCTTCAGAAACGCTTTCAGATTGTGCGCTGCATCCCGAGAGACCTCATCCTGCCGCGCCAACAGCACAACCTCACAAGGGATTCCTTTCCTCTTTAAGAGCCGGGCCACGACAAGGCCATCGCCGCCGTTGTTACCCTTGCCCGCAACGATCAAAACCCCCCTTTTTGCCACCCCTTGAAAACGCTTGAGAATAGCGGCGGCGATGGCTTCACCCGCCCGCTCCATCAAGGTGAGGCTTGGGACGCCGTATTTCTGGATCGTCAAACGATCCATTTCCCGCATTTGTTCAGCCGTAACAACGATCATGGTTCACGGTTCAATGTGGGCGTTCAACAATAGGCTCGTTGAAATTTCACAGGGCCGCTGCCGGCCGCGATCACGAGTCACGAGCGCGGTTGAGAATTGCCTTCATTTCCCGGACGGCCTGGTCGATGCCGACCATAACGGCGCGGGCAATAATGCTGTGACCGATATTAAGCTCGACGATCTCAGGCAAGGCCGCGATCGGGGAAACATTGTCGTAATTGAGGCCGTGACCGGCGTGAACTTCTAACCCTAACTTCTGCGCCAGTTTCGCCGCCGCCACAACAGCCAGCCGTTCTTTTTGTCTCTGTCTCCCGGAAGCGTTGCAGTATTTTCCCGTATGGATCTCAACGGCATGGGCTCCCATCCGTTTGCTGGCTTCGACCTGCGTTCTGTCGGGATCCACGAACAGGCTGACGTGAATGCCCCGGTCCTGCAAACGTTCCACGGCCCGTTTAATCTTGCGCTCGTGAGCCACGACGTCCAATCCCCCCTCGGTCGTCAGTTCCCGGCGTTTCTCGGGAACGAAGCAAGCATTCTCCGGGCGAATTTTTTCGGCCAAAGCGAGCATGGCGGGAGTGACGCCCATTTCTAGATTGAGTTTTGTCTTGACTTTCGCGCGCAGGAGCTTTACGTCGCGCTCCTGGATATGGCGGCGATCTTCCCGCAGATGAACGGTAATCCCGTCGGCCCCCGCCCCTTCCGCCAGCAGGGCCGCTTCGACGGGATCCGGGACATCGATCCGCCGGGCCTGCCGCACCGTCGCCACATGGTCCACATTGACGCCTAGGCGGATCAATCCTACACCCCCACCTCGGCACGGATCTCGTCCGCAATTTGCTCGGCCATCTCGCGGATCTGCGCTTCGTTCTCGCCTTCCAACATCACCCGCGCCAGCATCTCGGTGCCGGAGTAACGCACCAACGTCCTCCCCCGCCCCTTCAGTCGCTTTTCCACCTCGGCGATTTTCTTTTTCACTCGGGACATGCTCGCGAGATCTCTCTTCTCTCGGACTTGGATGTTGAGCAGCACCTGTGGCAAGCGGACCATCACACGCTTCAGCTCCCCCAGTTGCCTACCCTTTTCCATCATGAGCGCCAGTATTTGCAGGCAAGTGATCGCGCCGTCGCCGGTCGTGTTGT
>JBFJNS010000217.1:0-5435 GCA_041618055.1 Binatia bacterium | reverse complement strand
GCAGCCGGTGCATTCCTGGCCGTGCAGCCAGATCACCGGCGGCCGCAGTTTGTCGCTGGCGGCCTGCGCGATGCGCATGCCGGCCCCCAGGGGCAGTCCCAGGGAGGCGGCGACGCCGGCGCAGAATTTGAGAAAGTCCCGGCGCGTAAAACACGCCCCTCTAGCCGCTGCCCCAGCCGACTCGCCCGGGTCGTTTTTCCTGCTGTTCATCTCAAGACTCCCTTCCTCAACGGCTCAAACCGGCCGCTCCGACAACAGCCCCTTCTCTGCGTCCCTGAAGAAAAACCAGCGCCTCGATCAAAATCAGGAATGCGGCCGCGCCCGCCGCTCCGACTCCGAGCCAGAACAACCATTCCGTCAGGCTAGGATGGTAGACCAGGGAAAACCTTTCATGGACGAACGCCTGAGGAAGCAAGCGCAGATCTGAAGCCGTCAGGATCGGCAGGACAACATTCTGTTTGCTCGCGGCGTTGCCAACAACGATGGACAGAGCGGCGAGTCCGAAGAGAAAAGCTCTGGTACTCCAAACCGGAATCAGGATAGCCGCCGGTACGATAAGCCCGAGAAGAACTTGCCCGAACCAGAATACCCACCAGTAGGTTCCGAAGATGACCAGCCTGCGGGCTTCGAGGACGGCGGGAATGGCTGCGTAGTGAATGACGGCCATCTCGGCGACCTCCACAAGAGCGATGATGCCGAGGAGGATCAGGAGAGAGTAGCGCAAGAAATTTACGGCTTCTTTGTGCTCGTTATCGGCCGGCCAGTGGCGAAAGACGACTGCCGTGAACGCGACGAGCGCGATCCCGGACAGAAAAGCGGTAATGAGGAATCGGATCAACAGGAGCCCGGAGTTCCAATAGGGTTTCGCTCCCAAAACGCCCAAGAGGGCTCCCTCGCCGCACCCGAATGTAATCACCAGAAGAAATCCGACCACCGACAACGGCTTCAGCCACCCTTCTCTTCCGCGGACCGTAGCGTAGAGCATCGCGATCAGGATGGCGCCATACACGCTGTAGACCCAGACCATCCAGACGAGAATCGATGAGGGGTTGGGTTGGAAGTAAAGTTTCCAGAACCGCTCCATGTGCCCCAGGTCCGCGAGCACCAGCAAGAGACCGCTTCCGAGCGTAACGAGCGCCAGCGGCAATGCATACAGGCTGGCGCGACGCAGACAGCGAATACCCACCCCATGGTAGAGAAAGACCACCATGAACGCCCCGCCCGAGAAGCCGACCAGATAGATGTAGCTACCGACCCACAGACCCCAGGGGAGGTAGCTTCCCAGGTTGAGATTCATTTCGCCGTGAACCCAGCGATCCCAGGCTCCGAACAGACCAAGAGCCACGAGAATGAACAACAGGGGTAGGAGAGCTTTGGTGATCCTCAACATGGCGAGCCTCCTAGAGCAGGTAGTAAACTTTTGGCTGGGTGCCGAGCTCCTCTTTCAGGCGCATCGCGTTTGTTTTCACGATCAACTGGGAAACCAGGCTTTCCGGATCATGAGCATCGCCGAAGAACGTCGCATAGCCGATGCAAGTGGTAACGCAAGCCGGAAGCATGCCCGCTTCCAGACGATGGCTGCAGAAGTGGCATTTTCTGGCGTTTCCCACGGGTGACTTCCCCTCTTCTCTGGGCCATTCCCGGCCGTACTCGTGGCTCGGCAGTTTCTCGTACGATTCTGACTTCGGAGTCGCCGCCGTGTAGAACTCGCCAAAGTCGTAGGTGCGCGCGCCATAAGGGCAGGCGTGGAGGCAATAGCGGCAGCCGATGCACTGCTCGTAGTTGATCTCCACGATTCCGTCAGGCCTTTTGTAGGTCGCCTTCACGGGACAGATGGAAACGCAGGGCGGGTTGTCGCATTGCATACAGGGCCGCGGCGTAAAGCGACGGGAGACGTTTGGGTAAGTGCCGATTTCCTCCTCTATGACGGGGCGATAGACAACGCCAGGCGGCAGCTTGTTTTCGGCCACGCAGGCGACAGTGCACGCCGAGCAGCCGATGCATTTGCGCAAGTCGATCACCATGACCCATCGCCTCTGCTGGATGGGATTCTTCATCGCCCGCCGTAGCTCGCGCTGCATGCGCAGGAGAGGATTTTCACCATCGGGGAGTTCGGGTAACGGCTTCTCGGCGGGGGCGGCCTCCAGTCGATGTTTCTTGCCCGCGAGGCCGGCGGTCAATGCCGCCAGGACGACAAGAATCTTGAGAAAAACCCTTCGCGCTTCGTTTCTCATCACAGACATCGCTGCCTCCCCTCGGCGCAAAATCTAGAGATATATAAGGAAGTCGCTGAAAAAGATCCCCTCCGGCCTGCCCCCCGCAACCGCCACGCGTGAACCGCTGTCGAGCTGAAGCTTGTGCGGGCCGGCCCCGGGCCCTTGGGCAAACAGGGTGGAGCAAAGGTCGCTTCGGGCGGCGAATCGAGAGGCGTGAAAATTCATATGGCTCGTCCAAGATTGGGCTCCGGCAAAATCCGTTGCCGTCTCAATCCCGTGTCTGCTCTCCAACGACTCTAGCTCGTTTGATGCAGAAACCTTCCAAAAATAAAAACAATCCCCGAGCACCGCGATGGAGAACTAGTCTAGTGGGGTAAAATTTGGAGGAACAGTGCCGAAGGAGCTATTTTTGAGGATATTAAGGACTAGGCTTGCATAGTCCTTTCGGCCTATCAGCGCAGTGGAGCGAAAAGGCGACGCCGCCCGTTATTCCGTTTGATCTTTCGCCGAAACAATACCTTTTTCGAGAGCAAAGGCGGCGGCTTGCACGCGGTTGGCCAGGTGGAGCTTGGCGAGGATATTTCTGAGATGGTTCTTGACCGTGTTCTCTGCGATCTTCAACAGATTGGCGATCTCTTTGTTGGTGAGCCCCTTGGTGAGAAGCTGAAGCACTTCCAGTTCCTTCGGACTGAGTTCCTCCTGATCGGCCCTTAAGCGATTACTGCGCGTCTCGTCAACGAGTTGACCAATGATTTGGGCCGCCATCACTCGCGAGATCGCAACCTCGCCGCGGAATATGCCCCGAAGCGTCGCCAGGAAAGCGTCTGGCTGAACGTTTTTCAAAACGTAACCGTGGGCGCCATTCTTGATCGCTTCAAGAAGCTTTTTCTCTTCCTCGAAGATCGTCAGGATCACGACTTTCGTGGCCGGCAGAGTTTCGCGGATGCGGCGGGTAGCCTCGATGCCGTCGCCTCCGGGCATCTGAATGTCCATCAACACGAGATCGGGCTTGAGTTCCTGCGCCTTCTTGAATCCTTCCCTGCCGTCACAGGCTTCTCCCACTACGTGGAAGTCGTTTGCCGTATCAAACAGCCGCGCCAGCCCCTTTGTGAAAAGGCGATGGTCGTCAACCAGCAGGACTCGAATCGGATTCATCGGCATCTCTGCTTAAAGGCAAGACTACAATCACTTTCGTCCCCTTGCCGGAGGCGCTCTCAATATTAAGCTTTCCACCAACTCTCTCCGCCCTTTCTCTCATGGTCTGGAGTCCCACATGGAAGGTGCTTCTTACGCTTTCGAGGTCAAAGCCCTTACCATCATCTTCGACCGTCACCGTAGCAAATTCGCCGTTGCAATTAACGGTCACGGCGCCAGCGTTTGCCTCCGAATGCTTGAAGACATTACTCAGTGCTTCGTGGATAATATGAATCAGTTGGATCTCTGCCCGCGACGACAAACGAATGAGTTCGGGGTTGTGAACCCTGAGGTCCACGGATAAGTTCCGCCTGTCGCTGAACTCGTGGAGGTATTCCGTCAAGGTGGGAATGAGCCCGAGCCCCTTGGATACCATCGTGCGCAAGCCGAAAATGGTCTGGCGCACGTTCTCATACGCCCCGTGAGCGATTTCCCGGATATCCTTTAGCTCCGCCAGAATTGACGGGGATGTCTCGCGCGGAAAATCCAGCGCCATCGTGTTGAGTCTCAGCTCGAGCAAAACGAGGTCTTGGGCAAGCGTATCATGGAATTCCTCGGCTATTCTTTCCCGCTCTTCCAATGTCGCCAAACTCTGTATCTTCTCATCGTTCTCTCTGATGCGCGCTACCATCACGTTGAAAGCATGGCTCAGTTGTCCGATTTCGTCTTTTGATGTTACAGGCACCGGCGTGTCAAATTTTCCCTCGGCCACCTCTCTAGCCCTTGCGGCCAAGGAGCGCAGGGGTCGTACAATTCCCCGGGTGACAAACACGCTAGAGCCTATGACAAGCAACATTCCGAACAGGACGAACCCTCCATAGAGCCCTACAGCAACCCCCATTTTCCCTGTGCTGTCTCGAACCATCTGTTCCATCTTGGAGCGGTGCATTCCGCTGAGCGAATGGGCAATGGCCTGAATTTGTTCTGCGCTTTCGTTCAGCACTTGCAGGCTTTGACTGTTTGGTGTCCCACTCGGCGATGGATCAGGTGACCTCGCCAAATCCTTCGCGGCATCTTCAATCCTGCGAAGCAGGCGCCACACGGCCACCGTCATATCCTTGTGCAGAACGCTTTCGGTCTCGTACCGCCGCAGCACGCGTCTAATCTCTGCGAAGTTGGCGTCGCGCTGATCTTCGGCGAGGCCGCTCACCCCAACCGCAGCCATGGTCACGGCTTCGATAATATGGTGAGCCGTATAGTGCAGTTGATCCACGAGATCAATTCGCTCGCTTTCCTTCTTCACCTCCAAGGCGGCAACCAACACGGATTGGGCCACATAAAGGGTTGTCCCGCCAACGACTGCGACTAGAAATACGAGCGCAGCAAAGACCGACGTTAGCTTACGATTGATCCTGCCGGAAAAAACGGCTTTTTCCGAAGCATTCATGGTTGCCTGCTGCAAATGTTGTTGAAGGCTGGCCCTATTTCTCCGAGTCTCTACTCCTCTGACTTGGGCTCCCTCGCCGTTTTCACAAAGCAGAGTTTCACCGGCTACGGCCCCTGATGCTTCGATGAGCAGCCGCCCGCACGTTCAGGGCAGGCGGACAACGAAGATAGCTATTTGCAAAAGATCATTAGAACAAGCGATCGTGTGGTCGATCCCCGGTTAAACCGTCGCTTTACGAGAAATGCGCTCCACCTGAGGCCGTATTCTCACTTCGCGCATAAGCGGTGATAAAAATCTCTCTTGATCTCCAGGTGGGCTCAAATACGACAACGCCTGAATACACGTCACGCCTCAGACACGCATCGGAAAGGGTTCTATGCATCATGGCATCTATCGATTAGGGGAATAATAGCGTTCGAATTCTGCCCCATCCGAACCGGGCTGTCAACAGGAATCTTGTTTGCATTGGCAAGGCCTAACAGGCATTCCCGGCCTATTGTAGTGTCCCAAAAGTCTCCACAGCCCGCCCGGCAGAGTTTCAGGCTCCACAGAGGTGGGACTGGAGCCCGTGGGCACAAGAACGACAAGGTTCCGTCAGGCCCCAACCGTGGGAAAATCCACTCGACGGGGTTGGCGGG
>JBFJNS010000216.1:0-5448 GCA_041618055.1 Binatia bacterium | reverse complement strand
AGAGCGAGATCGATGACCTGCCCTTCCCCTCCTCGCAGGTCGCGATGATAGAGGGCCATCATCACGGACAAGGAACCGAAGATACCCGCAATCAAGTCGCCAAGCGGGTACCCTGGAGACATGGGGGGACCATCCGGTTCACCGATAAGATTGGTCAGGCCGCTCATGGCCTCCGCAACACGCCCGAATCCAGCTCGGCTCTTGTAAGGACCCGTCTGCCCGAAGCCGGAAATCCGCAGCAGAATGATACGCGGGTCAATCGTTTTGATCGTTTCGTAGCCCAGCCCCCATTTCTCAAAAGTCCCCGGCCGATAGTTTTCCACGATAACGTCTTTTCCACGGATGAGATCCTTGAAGACTTCCGCTCCATCGGGTTTGCCAAGGTCGAGGGTGACGCAGCGCTTGTTTCGCGCCACGGATTTCCACCAAAGAGGGATACCGTCCATGATGGGCTCGAGCTTTCTCTGGCCGTCGCCGTGCTTTGGATGCTCGATTTTGATGACATCGGCCCCGAAGTCCGCTAACAAAACCGTCGCGAAGGGCGCCGCCACCATATTGCCTGCGTCGATGACGCGAACCCCCGTGAGCGGTTTCTTATCGCTCCTTTGAGTCAACGGAAAATCAAAATGTTCTTTGATGTAATCAGCCATGATCATTCTCTTTCCTCACTCTCATTTCATACCTGTCAGCAATCTTCCGCAAGACAGCTGCGCTCGGGGCTCCTTGCGAAAGCTCCATCAAGCAAAAAACCGCGTCTGGACTCTAACTTCAGTGGACGCCCGGGCACGGCATCGCTGCGTACCTTACACCAAACGGGGTCCCATTTTAAGGGCCCTAATCAGCGTCCAACCATGGATCGAGAGCGCCTTGCCATCCAGAATCCGTTTGACGAGACAGTCATGGCCCCATAGAATCCCGCCAATTCCAATCTCACGCGGAGGAGTCAAAATGGCTGATCAAGCAAAGGTCGTCACCGGCATTGGCAAGGCAGAATTGCATCGTATTCTCGTGCGCGGATACGATCTTAACAAGGAGTTGGTCGGGAAAATAACTTTTACCGACATGACCTCCCTCATTCTGCGCGGACGCTTGCCAACTTCCAATGAGGCGAAGATGCTGGATGCGCTCCTTATTATTCTGGTCGAGCATGGCATGGTCTCTCATGTCATCGCGGCGCGGCTCGTTTACCACTGCGCGCCGGAAGCGATTCAGGCTGCGGTCGCCGCTGGGCTTTGCGGCGCCGGTAGTGTCCACCTGGGCTCTTCAGAATGGTCGGCAAAAATGCTCGTTGACGCGCTACCCCCTGAGAGTCAGGTGTCGGACCTCGATGCGATTGCGGCATCGATCTTCGATGACTATTCAGCGCGAAAGCAACGGTTGCCTGGGATCGGCCACCGCACCCACGCCGAGGGGGATCCGCGCGCCGACAGGTTGTTCGAAATCGCAAAGGAGACGGCAATCTACGGCCGCTATTGTGAGCTGTTACAAAAGCTTTCTCAGGTCGCTAGCGAGCGCCGGAAAAGACTCATACCGGTCAATGTGACGGGCGCCATCGCGGCCATCGCCCTGGACATGGGTTTCCCGTGGCAAATCACCAAGGCCTTTGCCTTGATCGGCCGCACATTGGGAGTCATGGGCCATATCGCAGAGGAGATTCGCAATCCCATGGCAACGCAGATCGACGCAGCCATTAAACAGGCACTTGTTTACGAGCCGTACCGGACATAAAAACTGGCTTCTTGATGTATAGGGGCTCGTTTTAGGTAGCCAAGCGGCGCGACCTCCGGGCTTGTGATTTATGGCTGTCAGGTCGAGCAAAATGGACCGGGAGATGTTCAACTCAATCCCCATTTTTTTGAGGGTCCAGTGGCCGTTTCGTTCGAAGCATCATCTCCAGAAACTCAAAATAGAGCGCCGCTTTCCCGGAAGTTAAGCCCTCCAGGCAGGGAGATCGGCTGAGTTCCGACGTTGCCATTACCAAAATAGAAGGTAAATGTGCGCTCTTGGCGCAGGCGGTGGTCATCGATACTGCGTTCCGTAACGCCGATTGTCAGCAAATGTTTTACTGGCGGTATTTAAGTCCCGAGTGATATAATTGAAGAGTTTAAATTTCTGGCCGAATAGATCTATAGAGATGGCCAAAATTTACTATAGAACCAGCCCCAAAACGTCGTTTAAGTTGGTTTTCTGCTCGATGGCAAAGGTTTTCTCATTTCGAATCTGGACCGGGGCAACGCGGCTTCTCGGATGGGTGAGCGTCTAATACGACAGCAATCGTCGCGACGGAGGTGAATGTTGGAGCCCGCAAAAGTCATCGCTTATTTCTCAATGGAAATCGCGCTCCAGGTCGAAATGCCGACTTACAGTGGGGGGCTCGGTGTCTTGGCGGGAGACACGATTCGCGCGGCTGCGGATCTCAGAATACCCATGGTCGGCCTCACGCTGCTTCATCGCAAGGGCTATTTTCACCAAATTTTGGATGCCAACGGGTGGCAAAGCGAAACACCCGAAGAGTGGTTCTTGGAGCGTTTCTTATCAGAGATGCCGGCGCGCACTTCCGTCACCATTGACGGACGGACCGTTCACCTTCGCTGTTGGTGCCTGGAAGTCAAGGGTGCGGGCAACTTTCGCGTTCCCGTTTACCTACTCGATAGCGATTTTCCGGAAAACGCCGAGTACGATAGAACCTTGACTCACTACCTCTACGGTGGCGACCAGTATTACCGCCTCTGCCAAGAGGTTGTCCTCGGCATAGGCGGCGTTCGAATGCTGCGCGCCTTGGGGTACGACGACATAGAGCGTTTTCACATGAACGAGGGACACTCGAGCCTGATCGCCCTCGAGCTCCTCGACGAACACGCGCGCGCCGCGAAGCGATCAGTCATCACACGGGCCGATATCGAAGCCATTAGAGAAAAATGCATCTTTACCACGCATACGCCTGTGCCGGCCGGGCACGATAAATTTCCACTCGATCTGGTGACTCGGGTTCTCGGGCGTCAGGACATTCTGGAGCTCCAAGACATTTTTTGTTTTGAAGGTTCCTTGAACATGACCCACCTGGCCCTGAACGTGAGCCACTATGTTAACGGCGTAGCGAAAAAGCATGGCGAGGTCTCCCGGCTGATGTTCAGCGGCTACAACATCGACGAGATAACCAATGGGGTGCATGGTGCGACCTGGACATCGGAACCGTTCCAGGAGCTCTTTGACCAGTATATCCCGGGCTGGAGGCAGGACAATTTTAATCTGCGCTACGCTCTCAGCATTCCCCGGCGCGAGATCTGGAAAGCGCACGCGCTTGCCAAGACTCTCTTGCTCAAGCGAGTGAAGGAACAAACCGGTGTGTCGATGAATGTGGAGTCTCTTACCATTGGCTTCGCGCGGCGGGCCGCGACGTACAAGAGAGCCGACCTGCTCTTCAACGATTTGGACCGGTTAAAGAAAATCGCCGCCACCAGCGGTCCGTTTCAGGTCATTTTTGCGGGCAAGGCTCATCCTCAAGATCACGGGGGAAAAGAGGTCATCCGAAATATTTTCGGCGGCATGGCCGCACTGCAAAAGGAAGTGAGAACCGCATACCTTGAGAACTACGACATGAGCCTGGGCAAAATGCTGACGTCGGGGGTCGATTTATGGCTCAACACGCCGCAACCGCCGCTCGAAGCTTCGGGGACGAGCGGCATGAAAGCCGCTCTCAACGGTGTTCCCAGTCTGAGTATCCTCGATGGCTGGTGGATTGAAGGCTGCATCGAGGGCTTGACCGGCTGGGCCATCGCAAACAAGCGACGCGACACTTTTGGCGACGAGCGCGCCAGGGACGCGGCTTCTCTCTACGACAAGTTGGAAAAGTCCATTTTCCCTCTTTACCTGCAAAACCGGAGCGGTTTCCTCGACGTGATGCGACACGCCATCGCCCTCAACGGCTCATTTTTCAACACCCACAGAATGGCGCAGCAGTATGTTCTCAAAGCCTACTTCTGAGACGTTTTGGCGGGCTCCAAGACTTCGCCTATAGCTCTCAAAAAGAAGAAAAGCACAACTTCCCTTCTTAGGTTTAAGAACCGGCAACCTTGGCGCTTCCCTTCTAAGCCGCGTTTTTTCGCTGTTGAAACGGCACCATAGGGTGATGAAGTCCTGCTGGCATATGTTTTGCCGCTTTCCAGGCGAATCAGTGTGTCTCACCGACCAGCTAGGCTCAAGATCGCAGATAGCCAGAGTCTTTCTGGAACCTGCAAACTTTTCGTTTACGTTACTCTGACGGCAAAACGCCTAAAAAAGGAGAGAACCAATGAGGCTTGAAATTCCTTATCACGATCTGAGGAGCTGGATCGATCTGGCCGGTGAAATCGGCGATATTCGAGGGGTGGAGGGCGCCTCGTGGCAGGAGGAGATCGGTATGGCGTCGGAACTACTGAATCGTCGCGATCCCTCCCCGGCGGTCCTCTTTGACAAGATTCCCGGTTATCCTCAGGGGCATCGGCTTCTGGTCAACTTCTTTTCTGGACGGCGCAAGAACATTACCCTGGGCCTACCGGCCGGACTGAACAATGTTCAACTATCAGAGGCCTTCACGGAAGCGTTCCAGGAGGCCAAGCCGATTCCTTATGAGTTTGTCGATGACGGTCCGATACTGGAGAACATCCAGATGGGCGACGATGTCAATGTGCTTTCTTTTCCCTCGCCCCAATGGCACGAACTCGATGGCGGACGATACATCGGCACGGGCAGTTACAATATTACACAAGATCCGGACGAGGGATGGGTCAACCTCGGAACCTACCGCGTCATGGTGCAAGACGAAAAAACCGTCGGTTTTTACATTTCCCCGGGAAAGCATGGGCGGATTCACCGCGACAAATACATGGCCCGCCAGCAGCCGATGCCCGCCGCGATTGTCGTGGGCGGCGATCCCCTGCTCTTTCTCATGACTTGCAGCGAGATTCCCTACGGTGTCTCCGAATACGACATCGTCGGCGGGTTGAGAGGCAAGCCCTATCAGGTCATCAAAGGGAAAATCACTGGCTTGCCCATACCCGCAAACGCAGAGATCGTTTTGGAAGGGTTCGTTGATCCAAAGAAGAGGATGCCGGAAGGCCCCTTTGGCGAATGGACAGGGTACTACGGCAGCGGCCTGCGGGACGAACCCTGCATGGATGTCAAGGCGATTTACTATCGCAACAATCCCATCATGCTGGGGTGTCCGCCGCAGCGGCCACCTGACGAAATCGCTCGCTACCGAGCGATACTGCGGTCGGGATTATTGAGGCAGGCGTTGCAGAAAGCCGGCCTTTCTGGGATCAAGGCCGCGTGGGCGAGCGAGATCGGCAATACGCGCATGCTTCTCTGTATCGCCATCGAACAACGCTATGCCGGCCATGCGACCCAGGTAGGCCACGTCGCCTCCCAGTGTCATGTGGGCGCGTACGCCGGGAAATATGTCGTGGT
>JBFJNS010000215.1:0-5473 GCA_041618055.1 Binatia bacterium | reverse complement strand
CGGAGATACCGCAAGCGGCATGACGGCGGAGGCCAACAGCGTCAACATGAAACTGTTCCAGGCGGTCAACGGCCTCTATGACCTCATCTATTCCGGTGTCCTCGAGCGTTTCCCCACGCTCAAGGTCGTCCTGGTCGAGAACGAGCTTGGCTGGATTCCGTTCGTGCTGGAGCAGTGGGACTACTATTTCAAACGCCACGGCACCAAGCGCGAGGGTTTGAAGATCAAAAAACTCCCCAGCGAATATTTTCACAACCAGATCTACACCACTTTCTTCAACGACGCCGTCGGCGGTCATATCGTATCGTGGTGGGGGGCCGACAACTGCATGTGGTCCAACGATTTCCCCCACGGCAACTCCACCTGGCCCAACTCCCGCCAGGTCATTTCGCGGGACCTGGGCGACCTCACGCCCGACTTGCGCGCCAAGCTCTTGCGCGAAAACGTTACCAAGCTCTACAATATGCCCATCCCGACTCCGGTTCAATGACGATTTAAGAAAGATTCGATACGCTGACGCACCCTTAAAAAGGGCGCCGAGATTGTCCCGGGGGCTTTTTTGTTGAAGAGCCTCGCCTTTGGAACGGCTTACATTTCTTGGACGTCTTGAACAGAGCGGAGCGGTTGAACGGTTTGAACTTCCCAAGCGTCTGGGCGGCCTCATCGACTTGGCCTCGCCTCTTAAACGATAGTTGCGCAATTGCGCAAGTGCGCGACGTCTGATATCGGAAATTCACAGCGAGGGCATCAGGAAACCAAAGTCGGCGAACGGGCCGGATGACCTCTTCGGTTCGCCATGATGTTGACAAACAAACGCGGACTTGATCCCTTTTGTCTGCCAGTCCGATCGGGATAAAGCTTCGAACGACGCAAACTAAACTGGAGGAGTAAACATGGCACAGCACATTGACGGACCTCTTTACTATGAACGGATGGGGCGCACGGGGCCGGTGATTGCCTTTATCCATCCCAACCCGATGGACCAGTCGTGCTGGATTTTCCAGATGGCGCATTTCTCAACGTGGTACCGCTGTATTGCCATCGACATACCGGGATACGGCCGCTCTCCCAAGGCGGACTCCGGCCTCACGATGACCGACATGGCCCAGGCCTGTTGGGAAGCGATGGACGACGCGCTGCCCGGCGAAAAAGCGATTCTGGTAGGCTGTTCGGTCGGCTCGTCGCTTGCCCCCCACATGTACCATCTTCGTCCCGACAAAACCGCGGCGCTCGTTTTGTCTGGCACCGGATATAACCCCAACAAGGAATTCACGAAGGGGAGGATTGCCAACTACGAGGCCAACGGCCTCGATTATCGCTGGGCGTACACGTTCGAAGATCTCAGCCCGGCGTTTCGCACGACTCCCCTCGCGCATTTCTTTGCGAACCTCTTCGTCGAACGCAATCAACACGCCGACGTGCAGACGATCATCCATCAGTTCAAAGCACTCGCGGTGCCATATCCGGAAGGTCATCATGAGCGCATTGCTTGTCCGACGATCATTCTGACCGGCAGCGAGGACAACAGCCATCAACGCGCGTTCGAGCTTCAGGCGCGCATACCGAATTGCGAGTTGAGGACGCTGCCAGGAGCCGGCCACGCCTGCCAGATAGAGCAACCGTGGCTGTTCGATCGCTTCATGATCGAATTTCTTGCGAAGCACGGCCTGTTCCCCGGAGCATCGAGCCCCGCGAGGACGAACATCTAGGAGCGGATGTGCTTGCGCAGTTCCGAGTCCCGGGTCCATGGTTCCGTCGAAACTTTTCTGAATGTGTTGAACCTTTGAACTGAGCGAAGCGGTTGAACGGTTTGAACTAATTTAACGCTTCGAGCAGTTTTGACAATTCCTTGATCGCCCAAACCCGTACAGGCAGCGGTTTATCTTTATTCTTGACAGTCGCGCTGCCACAAGAATATCATCCGTCGCTAGCCGTTGAGCAAGATCAATCTCTAGTCATTTAGAAAGAGCGCAAAAATGGAATCAATTCCTGATGTGCGATCGGGCCGGAAGGTAGACCGCTTAGAAGATTATTTTGCTAGTTACAGTGATTTACCAAGGGAAATCGTCCTCAAGCACGATCTTCTGGGCGGCGGCCACTGGTTCACTGACGCGGCCCTAAAAGCAGCGGCCGATTCTCTAGTCAAGTCCTATCGCCTCTTTTCCTACGATCTCATGCCCATGAAAGACATGCAGCGGAAGGAGCATCGCAAAATTCCCGAGTGGTTCGTGGTGCGCGGCGGCCCGTATGGCCTCAGGCCGGTAACGGTGCAGACCACGCTTGATTCAAAGTCCCCTTACGTCATCGATGTCGTGGAGGGAAAGACGAAGCTTCTCCTTGACGGATACGAAATCTGCGATGTGTCTTTTCCCAAGCCGTTGCAATACTACGCGCGCACATTCGAGGACGGGACGGCTTATCATGAAATCATCGCCTACGGATACTTTGTCACCGTCTTCAGGAATTGCCAGTACTGGGGCCCGGACGAAGAGTGCCGCTTCTGCGATATCAATATCAACGCGCGGCAAATGAAGGAATCCAAGGACTTCACCTTCAACCCGCCGGTCAAGCCGGTTTCCCACATGGTCGAGGTTGCCCGATCGATTGAGCAGGATGCGACCGATGAGGTAGGCTTCACTCCGCTTATCGACTATCTGATTACCGGCGGAACCATTCTAAAGACTTTGCACGGCAAAGATGAAGACAGCTTTTATTTGGATTACGCTTCCGCGCTAAAATGGGGCGGCCATCGCCGTCATGTTTACCTGCAAACCAACGCCAAGGACAAAGAGACGCTCAAGGGCTATCGCGCGGCGGGGGTCGATGGGCACCACGCCAACATGGAGGTGTGGGACCGGAAGCTTTTCGAATGGATTAATCCAGGGAAAAACCGGCGTATAGGCTGGGACGGTTGGGTGCGGAGCATGGTCGATGCGGTGGATATTTTCGGCGAAACCAACGTTCGCCCCAACTTTGTTTGCGGCGTTGAAATGGCGCGGCCTTACGGTTTTGAGACCGTCAAAGAGGCCGTCAAATCCACTAGCGAAGGGTTTGATTTCTTGATGCGCCACGGAGTATTCCCGCGTCTCAATCAGTGGCGTCGCGAGCCGGGCTCGAATCTGGTCTCGCAGCACGAGCAGCCCGCTATTCCGTTGGAGTTCTACCTGGAACTGATGGGCAAGTACTACGAAACGTGGAAGAAGTACAGTCTGCCTATCGCCCCTCATAACAGCGTGCATCCCGAGACCCGAATCATGGGTAGAGGCCATGGGACTTACGATGACATCATCCTGCTCAACGAAGTGCCGGACTACGAGGCGCGCGTCGACAACGCGCTTCGGGAAGGGCTCAAAGGCTGCGTGCACGCTCATGCGAATTTCTGAGCGATTGATGTAACAAATGAAGAAAATGATTCGCCCTCTGTGTGTCGGCGCTGGCCGTTCAATGGATCGCTTTTCCACGATCTAAGGCGACGGCGTTACCTGTGATGCGTCTGGCTCACGACGCGTTCAACGAAAAAGTGGCGGCGCTCGCGCGCGACGCTCATACGACTGGTGAAAGAATCAGCAAACGAAATTTCTCAAAGATTGGGCGCTCCCTCCACGGGGCGGACACGCGGGAGATACGGTGAGACAGGTCGCAGGCTACGAGACAGAAATGCGAAGAATGTGAGAGGTCTCAAAGTATGAGCGGAACCATTGCGGAAACACTTGCTGAATTTATTTGCGACCTGACCTACGGGGCTCTCGCTCCGGAGCTGATTTCAAAGGCCAAGGATCTTTTCTTGGATCAATTGGGTTGCCAAATGCTGGGTTCAACGGTCCCATGGAACCAGGCCGTCTACAGGTTCGTTGTGGAAAACAAAAGAGGCGGCTCCGCCAGGATCATCAACTACGGCGATCGAGTGCCACCGGACGACGCGGCGTTGGTGAACGCAACCTTCGGCCAGGGCTGTGAGCTGGACGATTATTATGACCAAGGAGGCGGTCATCCCGGTTCTGCGAGCATCCCCGTAGCATTGGCTCTACTGGGCAACAAAAAGGTCAGCGGCAGGGATCTGCTCGTCGCACTAGCTGGAGGTTACGACGTGGGCTGGCGCATTGGGCGCGGTTTATTGCCGGGAATGATGCGGCGAGGTTATCACCCGCAGGGGGTCGTGGGCGTCTTTGTCGCCAGCGCGACTGCCGGGCGTATTCTTGGGCTAAACCAGAAGCAGATGACCCACGCGCTTGCTATTGCGGGAAGCCACGCCGCCGGCACGATGGAATTCGATCAGAGCGGGGGCGAAGTCAAGCGGCTGCATTCGGGCATGGCATGTTCAGGCGGATTGCGATCGGCGATGCTGGCACAGTTGGGGCTGACAGGGCCGCCGACAATCTTCGAGGGTGAACGAGGTGTGCTGAAAGTTTTCGGCGGAGAAGCGGCCTCGGATTTGATCGTTAAGAATCTTGGAACCGAAAATGCGATTTCGTGCGCGGCGATCAAGAGATTTCCCGTAAATGCCAGTCAACATTCACCCATCGAGCTTCTGGACAAGCTTATCACAGACTACAAGATCGCGCCGGAAGACGTGCAAACCGTAGAAGTGGGGGTGAACGAGGGGGTACTGCTTCATGGAGGGGGGATTGACGAACCCAAAGAAGTCATCGAAGCGCAGTTTAGCTTGCGGTTTTCACTTGCGCTAAGGCTGCTAAAGGGAAGGAACGATTTTGGCTTTTACCTTGACCCGAGGATGTGGCAAGACCCGGAGATCTTGAAGCTCGCGAAAAAGGTCAAGCTTTCGGCCGATCCGTCGGCGACGGGAACAAGAAGATTCGCCTGTAGGATCAAGATCGCTCGCGCGAACGGAGAGTCTGTCGAGGGATACTTGCCGGCACCAAAAGGGACCGCAAGCAATCCGCTCACAAAAGGAGAAGTGCGAGATAAATTCCGTCAACTCAGCGCAAAAGTGCTCAATGAAAGCCAAATTAATGCAATCGTCGAGAAAGTGGATAGCCTTGAGCTTGAAGATGACGTGTCGGGCATCATGCGTTTGCTGACCCGCGAGGCGGCAGAGTGACTCGCTAGGGGAAAGAGTTGGCTCGGGAAGGTAACTTTAGAGACGATCGGCGGCAAGACATATGGGGCCAAAGTGTTTTATCCCAAGGGAAGTCCGGAAAATCCGCTCTCCGAGCACGAGCTTCATGCCAAGTTTAAAGGACTTGCTGGAATGGTACTTTCGAGAGACAGGGCAAAAAAGCTTCTAGACGCGATTCAGGATCTCGAGCAGATTGGTGATATGGCAGAATTTTCAGAGCTTATCGTCAGCGATTCATGACCATTGTCAAGTGACCCGAAACCTGTGGACCAAAAGAATCAGACCTGGGGAAGGGAATCCGAGTTTATAGATACGCTTTTCGCGGAAGATTTATAGAAGGAGATTTAGCGCATGGCCGGAGCAGATTACGATGTGATTGTCGTAGGGGCGGGAAAT
>JBFJNS010000214.1:0-5492 GCA_041618055.1 Binatia bacterium | reverse complement strand
TGGACTTGAGGCAGATAATTGGCAGCCATCGGTTGTTATACTCCGAGCGAAAGAGAGAAAAGAGTGTGCCATGGACATGAGAGATTGGGCAGACCCGACTTGGGTGTGGCTTTCGGGGAATTGGGCGCGACTGACCATCACCGCTGTGGTTGCGATGGTCTACTTTGGCCTCGATCGGTTTAGCACTCCAAAGCTTGCGGAGAGCGCCGACCAAAGCGGGTTTCAACATGGTGCCGCTAACAAAGCAATCAAGTTCACCCGTGTCACCATGGGGGTTTTTGGGGGGCTGATTGTCGCCTTTGTTTGGGGCGTTGACTTTAGTGCCGCACTGGTTTTTGCGACAACCGGGCTTACCTTATTAGGTGTCGCGTTATTTGCAAGTTGGTCTCTTCTTAGCAACGTGACTGCTTATTTCATTCTGCTTTTCCATCCATCGTTTAAGCGCGGCAACTTCATTAGAGTCATAGAGGCGGACAACTACATTGAAGGTTATATTTCCGAACTAGGTCTGTTTAACACGAAGCTCGTGACGGAGAACCAAGAGGTTATTGTCTATCCCAACAATCTGCTGTTCGGACGACCGATGATCGTGAACCCGAGGGACCGCCTTGACGGTGTTGGCAAACTAGGTAAAAAAGAGGCGGCGACCCCCCTGTCCGGCGGCGACTCTCCCGAACGCTAGTAGTCCACTTGCCGTCCGCCTTCGCACATCCCCCGCCAGTCAGCACGAAAGGCCGCTTTATGACTGAGAAAACCGTGGTCTGAGCAGAGCCCTATTGCGCGACGAACAAGGGGTCAGTTCAGCCGGACCCGATAGCCTCCGCGACGCCTTATTCAAATATTTAGACTAGATCCCATCGCTCTACACTTGCTCTCGGTCTATTCAACCATGAGAAATCGATGCGGACGCGTCAAAACCAGGAGTTCCAAATCGGTTGGCGCGCCCGCAATTTTTCTGGACTAATTCGCGATCGTGTAGCTGCAGTTGTACCAGGTCGAGTAACCCATCCCACTGCCTAGGTCGTCTGCGGCGACGTTCACCCCGCGGAACATGCCACCGCCCTTTGCGCCGGCGAATTTACCGGTGCCCGCAACAATTCTGAACGGCCCCGCCGTGACGGGGAACTCGCCGGTACCTTCCCAATCGAGAATGAGTCTGTCTCCGGCCGCGTCTCGCATGATGCACGCACCCTTCGAATTTCCTGACCCGCCCTTCACATGCCACAAGCCCGGACATTCCGTTGTCATTTTGTGAGTCGGATCGTTCGTGTCGGTGTTGAAGAACGTCCCGCTGAACTCACCAGTGAAAATGAATGCGCCCTCTTCCAAGGCGTACATCGTACCTTCGCCCGCCCAACCGAACTCGCCGTTACACGAGCCCGCATATGCACTTGCCGTCAACATCATTGAGCCAGCGGCCAAAGTCGATACCATAACGGTAATCGTTTTCATGTCCTCCTCCTTCGTTTATGCCTACTACGCCCTCCCTTAGTCGTATCCGATTGGCAACAATGCCACTCTCCATCAACCTGACAGTCGACCAACTCATTCCATGTGGATAGACGTCCCCTTGGAACGTGCCTGTCCGCTTTTTTTGTCCTTGATCGACCATCAACAGTCCTTGGTCCGATAGGCGTATAAAGTCAAAACTGACTCGGATAGATGCGCGCTGTCGCGTGCTGATACGATTGTCATTTTGCAGGCGCGGTACTTACGAATAGCTTACGGATTGAACACCGTGCGTAGCCCCTTTGCAGTTGATTGGCTACTTTCAGCCGCGCGACGCCGAGGAATTAAAGAAGCGAGTCACCGCGAAGCCCGCCCCTTACGCCCGTGAGACACTCAGGCGATTCGTAAAAAGCTACGACTGCTAATCGACAAGTCAGCGTCGCCGGACCCCCATCGCCTAAGCGATGCTTTACACCGACATACGGGTCAGACCCCATTGCTGTTGCGCAAAGCTCTCGGGCGCTGCTTTACCGGGTCCCTTCGAAAAGCACATACTCGATGATGACGTCGCCGAAACCCCATAACAGGGTTCCGGTAATAAGTATCGAAAACTCCAACACGCCGAGAGACATCTTCAGTCTCTGCGCCAAGTCAGCGCCCTGCTTGTCGAACGCACTTTCTATTTCGTCGATTTCGCGTTCAATTTCCGTTGGATCGGTATCTTTCTCCGCGAGCGCGGCGCGCGCGCGAACAATTGCGTTGCGGCGGCGCCCCCTCAAGCGCGCAACCAGGATGCGCTCCTCAACGATTGCACCGAGGCCCGACCAAATACCAAGGATCACGATCAAACAACCCGCTCTCGAAAGCCATTCGTGACCCAAAAACTCGATGCGAGACAAGTAGGCTCCGAGCGAAATGAGGCCGATGGCGACAAGCCACACGATGAATCCTCGCTTTCGTGAAGTCAGCGTTGAACTGTCTGTCATGGCGGATAGAATTCTAACGCGGGGCGCAACTGCCGAAGATCGCGATCGGCCGCGTGTCAACGCGTAACGTTCGAACTCAACGATACAGGCTCACGCGCGCGATCAGCAGATCTGCCGAAAACTCGCGCCCGATCGCGACCAGCCCCATACGTGTGAGATTCCTCGTATCCAGCGCAGGCTCGAGGCGGTGCGGCACGAACGCTTCGAACGGCAAATCAATCGTCTCCCACACCGGGCCAGCATTGAAATGCGCCCGGTAGGATTGCCACGGCCTCACCGCATCGGGCGTTCGCAAGTGCAGGGAATACTGCTGCGAATTGCCACGCACCACCAGCCGTATCCCGGTGTAAGTTGACGCGTCGAGGCGCTCTCCGGGCGGCGCCAGGTCAAGCGCCGCCTGAATGAATCCGCCATTGTTCTCGAGGCGAACATCCCCTGTCAGGCGCAGGCAGGACCTGCCATCCACCGCATCGTGCGCAAGCGAGGCCTCAGAAACACCACCCATCACCCGATCGCTGACCGCACGCCACTGCGTGCCCAGCTTTGATACAAAATCCATTCGGGAAAAATCGTCAATCAATATCGTGCCACTTTCTGCGCGAGCCGCAATCGCCAACCCTAACAGCAAAGCAACCAGTCCCCGCTTCAAAAGCACTGTCGCCGGGTGAACCGAGACAGCATCAGGGTGCACCAAAACGCCACTCATCTTTTTTGCCACGTGCAGCCCTGTGCAAAGAATACGCGGCGCACTTTCGAGGAGGCGGCTGCGCTGCTGAAATCTCGCCCGGTTTGCGCGCATCACCCTGGAGTCATTCAATATAGACACCGTGCTACTGCCAATGCATGAGCAGAAACCGCGGCCCGTCTCTCAACATTATTCAAGCGTAAGGAACAGACAGCCCGAGTACGACGTATTCGTAATCACCTCAGCATGTCCATAGTTTCGGGCAATGAATGACTTTCGGCAGGTTTTGACCTCGCCGTCATCGTTGGTCCGTGTCGAAATATACGTAAAAACCCTGTTATAAGTATCTATCTGTTCGACCTCATCCGGCTTCCCCAACTCCCAGTACAGATCTTCAGTTGTGCGCCCTTCCCAGTTCTTCATGCTCTTGTAGGTAGTCGTGCAGCCGCCAACACAGATCATGGCAAAGACAGTCAACGCCGCAGTAATGCCGATCTTTCTGCTATGCATATGTCGCCTCCAACTGGAATCACCAAACCGGGTTCGCTCGATCATTACGAACCTTGAAAGCAAAAATGACTCCTATGAACGACAGTTCTTTCATCAATTGATCCATCACCTACGAAGGCAGCTGTAGTGGCTGGCTCGAATAGTATCGCTGTTTTCTGTTTGAAAAGGCACTGAACTACCGTGACCCATCGGGCATACGGTAAACATCCACGGCATTCCCGACAGTTTTGAACTGGCTAGGAAAGACTTACCTGGAATTTCCAGACGTTCAATTTCCCTGGATTGGGACACGAACTCAATTGCGACTTCCTCGTCGCATAAGTTCGTGGCGCCGAATTGGCCTCCAACAGGGTCCCAGGAGATGCACTGTTCCATATGTGGTTTCAGTCCAAGCTCCGGTCCAGGACACAGTCCGTAATACAAAGCTTTTTCCGCTGCGATGACGGCCGTTGAGCCCGTTTGCTGTGCTGGATTGTCTCGCATGAATTTCACGAAGACCTCTCTCATCTGTTCCGGGCGTACCTTCCACTCCAGGCATGGCACGAATCCGTGGATTTCGCTCGACGCCCAGAGATGCAGGAATATGTCCCCTGTCGCGTGAGAAAAACCAATGTCTTTGGCATTCTGACCTGCTTCTATCGGTTGAAACGGCATGAGATTGGCAGCCGCAAACTCAATCCACGCGTTATATCCGGCACAATAGTTTTCATCATGGCTTTCGTCGGCCGCGCAGATGTCGCCGGCTGCCCGCAGCTCATCCCGGAACTTGTGCCGTCCTTCTGACTGATCGCAATCGGCGCACGCCGATATGGCTTCCTGTAGAGACGTTCGCGCGTCCTCGGCCCCGGCACAGAACAGCTGATCCTCTCGCCGAACCGACGAGCACGCATGTTGAAACTTCCAAATGTACGCAGCGCCGCTAATGTAACCCTCGCAATAAGCCAGCTTGTCCGGATCGGATGAATCGCAAAACTGGAATAGCTCGGAAGCCAATCTTCCAGTTTCGGGATTATCAAAGGCCGGGTCGAGCGGATCGGCTGCACTGACAGCCGATAAAAACATGAGGCTGACGGTTGCTAATACGAGCTTCAAGCCCATGGCTTTTTCCCTTTGAAGAAACTGCCCTAAACCACAGTCTTTACTCCGCAGCTTCGACGTGCATTGCGCAATATCAATTAGTTGCACCGGTATGACGCCGTCGCGTGCCGTTTTCCTATCCTTCGCACTGTTGACGAGCGTCAATGCGTTCTCCCTGCGCACGGGGGATAGTTGTTTTTTTTGCGAGCCTCCCGTGGGTGGCCGCGACATAGGTGCCCAATGGGTGCCGAGAACCTGGAGGACCAATCAAATGAACAAGCTCACCGGTATCTTGATCGTGATCGCTGCTAGTGGTTTGGCCACCGCAGGCGGTCCAGCTCGGGCTGACACGATGGACTGCTCCGGCACGAAGCGTTCGCTGTCGAGCCCATATTCCGAAGTCATTGATCTAGGTGACGATCCGTCCCATCAAATGAAGCAGCAGATCCGGGTCCACTTGATCTCGAGCAAGGACCCGGACTTCGACGGCGCGGAGCAAACAGTCTATGCGCACCATGACGAGTACGACGGCGCGGGAACCAGTGTCGGGTATTTCCGCTACACCCTCACATCCGGCGAGAAGATCTGGGCCAAGTTCGACTCGGTCTACTCGGTGGCGGGATGGGGAACACCGGACTGGGAGGCAACCTACCAAGGCGTGTTCCACTTCGTCTCGGGCACGGGCAAGTATGCTGGCATCCGCGGCGGCGGCCACTACCAGGGCACCGTCGCCCCAAACGCCGGGTTCAAGGAGATCTCCGTCTGCTCGGCGGAGTACTGAGCGG
>JBFJNS010000213.1:0-5503 GCA_041618055.1 Binatia bacterium | reverse complement strand
GGGTTGGGGCGCAACCGTGGTGTTTTTGAAGAAACAGGACTAGTCGCGCGCGAAGGGATCGGCGCCTTTTGCTTTAATCAGGTAATAGACGATGATCAATACGCCGATGGTGATGAAGCTATCGGCAATGTTAAACGCCGGCCAGTGGTAACCGGACCAATAGAAGTCCAGGAAGTCGATCACCTCGCCATACGCGACGCGATCAATGAGGTTACCGACAGCCCCACCCAGGATAAAGGCGAGGGCCGTGATCAGACCTGTCTCATCAGGCGGTAAGCGCTTCAACATCACCAGAATAAAGCCGATCGCAACAAGAGAAAAGATGATCAACACGGGCAAACGAAAAGCCTCATGACTGCCAGCCAGGATACCGAAGGCAGCACCCGTATTGCGGATATAAGTCAGACTGAATAGGTTGTCGATGACCGGGATCGAATGGTGCAGTGGCATCCTTTGATCGACGAGGAACTTGGTGATCTGGTCGGCCAGGAGGATGGCCCCGACCCAGGCGCAAACGATCTTGGCCTTTGCACTCAAGCCGAAACTCCGGATCTGAGGACCTGGGCGCAGCGTGGGCAGACCGTTGGATAAGAGGCGTCTTGACCTATCTCCGCGTCGTATTTCCAGCAGCGCTCGCACTTCACGCCGCTGGCTGCGAAAACCGCGATGACGGCATCAAGAGATTTACTGTAGTAACCCCACCCTGAACGGTTGTCATCATGGATCTGCACCGACGTTCCGTCTTTCCCTGCCGCCCGCGCTTCATCCAGTTCCCGCAGGGAAGCAGGGCGTTGACCATTGCGACTGCTTAACTGGGACACAATCAAAACGTCCTCAGCTTTCTTCGCGTCTTGGCTGAGAAGCAGACTGAGACCCGTTTTCTGTTCTCCGTCCCCGCCGGCGCGATAGAGAATTACGTTTGCATCGAGGGAATGACCGATGATGCCGCCATTGCGAGCGACTTCCAGCGCCTTGAGAATTTCGCCGCGCTCCCTGAAAATGCGCTCCCACCTGTCGGCCAGTTGCGAGTCCGTGGACTTTGCATCCACCTGCGGCACCTGGGATAAGAATACGCTGCTCGGGCGGCGGGCCCGGTCCGGCATGTACTCCCAGATCTCCTCTGCCGTGAATGACAAGATCGGTCCGATCAAATGCACCAGCACATCCAGTATTTGGTACAGGGTCGTTTGCGCCGCTCTCCGTTTGATTGAATTCGCGCCTTCGCAATAGAGACGATCTTTGACGATATCGAGATAGAGCGCGCTCAAATCAACGCTGCAGAAATTATTAAGCGCATGAAAGACGACATGTAACTCGTATTGATCATAGGCGTCTCGGCAGCGAGCGAGGATAGATTGCGTCCGGTGGAGAATCCAGCGGTCCAATTCCTCGAAATCGCTGGGCGGCACGCAGTCCGTGGTGGGATCGAAATCGTAAAGGTTGCTGATCAAGAACCGCGCCGTGTTTCGCAGCCGACGATACGCTTCCACGAGCCGGTTAAGGATCTCGGCGGAAATTCGCACATCTTCCCGGTAGTCTTCAGCCGACACCCACAGGCGCAAGATTTCTGCGCCGAACTTTTTCATTATTTCCTGGGGGGCGATGACATTACCCATAGACTTGGACATCTTCCGCCCTTTGCCGTCCAGCGTAAAGCCATGCGTGAGAACATTCTCGTAAGGGGCCCGCCCGCGGGTCGCGACGGAAGTCAAAAGGGCGGTATGGAACCAACCGCGATGTTGGTCGCTGCCCTCAAGATACAGATCCGCTCTGCCCCCCAAGCGCGAGTCCTGCTCCACCACAGCGGCATGACTCACTCCGGAGTCGAACCATACATCAAGGATATCTTCCTCCCTTGAAAAGTCGGCCCCTCCGCAGTTGGGACATTTCAGGGTCCCCGGCACGATTTCGCTGATCGGCCGGGTGAACCAAGCGTCGGAGCCTTCTCTTTCAAAGACCGCCGCGACATGGTCGCAGAGTTCCTGAGTGAGGATCGCCTCATTGCACTGTTTGCAATAAACGGCGGGGATCGGCACTCCCCATGAGCGCTGGCGGGAAATGCACCAGTCAGGCCGGCTTTCGAGCATGCCGCGGATACGATCTTTTCCCCAGGGTGGGATCCAGCGCACCTGATCGATGGCGGCAAGCGCCTTCTGGCGCACCTCTGTCTTGTCCATTGACATGAACCATTGCTCGGTGGCGCGAAAGATTACGGGCTTCTTGCAGCGCCAACAGTGCGGGTAGGTGTGCAACAGCTTTTCTTCACTGAGAAGGGCACCGCGATCGGAAAGTTTTTGAATAATGGCGGCATCCGCCTTAAAGACAGATTCTCCTTGGAGGTCTCCCGCCGCCGCAGTGAACCTGCCTTCTGCGTCCACCGGCGCAAGGACATCGAGGCGGTAGCGCAGGCCGACCTCGTAGTCCTCCTGGCCATGACCCGGGGCAATGTGGACACAGCCCGTTCCCTGGTCCTGCGTGACGAACTCGCCGAGAATAATTGTCGAATCGCGATCCAACCAGGGGTGGCGGCAAATAACCCCTTCCAACTCGGCACCAGCCCACGCGCCCGCCCTGATTTCATAGTCCTTGGGCTCAAGACCTAAAGCTTTCATGACGCCAGGAATCAGTTCTTCGTTGATAATCAGGTCTCCCCGTATGGTCCTGACGGCGCGGTAGGTGAATTTCGGATGCACAGCTATTGCTAGGTTGGCCGGCAAGGTCCAAGGAGTCGTAGTCCAGATAACGAAATAGACTCCGGTCTCGGACTCAAAAGGGAATCTTCCCTGGGCGTCTTTAACTGCAAACTTCACGTAGATGGAAGGCGAAGTGTGGTCTTCGTATTCCACCTCGGCTTCGGCCAGGGCCGTAACGCACGACGCACACCAGTATACCGGTTTCTTTTGCCGATGGAGGGTCCCAGAAGAAACAAACTTTCCCAGTTCGCGAATCTCTTGAGCCTCGTAGGAATAATCCAAGGTGCGGTAGGGGCGATTCCAGTCTCCCAGTACGCCTAGTCTTTTGAATTCTTCCCGCTGGATCGAAATATATTTCTCCGCATATTCCTTGCATAACCTGCGGATATCCGTTTTGCTCATTGCCAGTTTTTTTGCCCTGCCGACATCCTTTTCCACCTGCAGTTCTATGGGTAGGCCATGGCAGTCCCATCCCGGGACGTAGGGGGCTTCATGACCGGTCATGGCCTTGTACTTGACGACGATGTCTTTAAGGATTTTGTTTAGTGCATGACCGATGTGAATGTTCCCATTGGCATACGGCGGACCGTCATGGAGGATGAATCGCTTCCGGCCTTTGTTGGCTTCGAGGATCTTAAAATAAAGCTGCTCCCGCACCCACTTTTCAACCTGTTTGGGTTCGTTTTGCGGGAGATTCGCCCGCATGGGAAATTTAGTCTTCGGAAGGTTTAATGTGTCTTTGTAATCCATGACTCGCCACGTTGTGGTGGAAAAGAACTGGACTTACGCATACCGGCGCAGGCATTATTTATGGCCGTTCACCCCCCGGACCATGCGAATGGCGAACTTATCGGCTTTGCTTTCGGCGTCTGCCCAGAAAACGTAGTGGCCCATTTCATGGTAGACAGTATTGATCCAGCTTCGCTCCGACTTGTACTTTCTACCATTCTTCCAGTTTTCCGGATGGACTAGGTAGATTTGTCCGTTCTCGTAAGTTTTCCCGGCTGTCTTTCCCCAATCAATGTATTCGAACCACTCCACCTTGGGGTTTTTGAGGTGGTAAAAACGGCAAAGAGCGGAAACAGCCTTCTTGAAGTCTTGAGGCCTGTATTGATGAAAAAAAGACGACAGTAGTCGGTCAACCACACGCCGTTCTTTCAAAGGAGGCAACATCATCCGCATTGTTAGACAGTCCTTACAGATAGGCTCGTGTTGAGTGTGTAACATAAAAACCTCTCAATAAAAACAGCCCGGCTGTGGAACTTTTCCTTGGATTTGGGGATAACTCGTTGTTTTTACTTAATTTATTTGCGCTCTGCCGCCAAGCTGGTCGCTTGTCAATGGAAATGCCTATGCTTGCGAGGGGGGTGAAAGTGTCGTAGATTAGCGTCCTTCGGGACGCTCTTTCAGCGTGCCGAGCCCATTACCGTACAAAACTTAATGACCCATTGGTTCACTGGAAAATTTGCTTATCTGAGCACGCGGCTCGGGGTGCAGGCTGGATGCCTGGCGGCCGGAATCCTGCCGCGCCGATGGCTCTTCGGTATCTCGGATTGGCTTGCCACAATCGGCTACCGGCTTTTTCGCCGCTTCCGTAACAAATCGGTTTTTAACCTCGGCGTGGCACTGGGAGCGCAACTGGACGGAACGGCAATTGAAAGAATCGTGCGCCGATCCTTGCGCAACTTCTTTCGCTCCTGCGTTGAAATCGGCATAACGCTGGAATCCTCGGATGCCGATTTGCGCTCAGAGATTCCAATTTCGGGGCGCGAAAATCTCGACGCCGCCCTGGCACAGGGCCGGGGCGTCATTGCCCTGAGCGCTCATCTGGGCAATTTCTTTATCGTCGGAACGCGTTTAACCATCGCCGGCTATTCCACGTTTGTTCTGGTCAACCAGCCGAGAGACGGCCATTTTGCCAAGCTCATGGACGATTTCAGGTTGAGAGCGCGCCAGAACACGATTCACGCCAGACCGCGGCGCGAGGCGCTGGAGGAACTCTACGAGGTTCTTCGTGGCAACGGCGTGGCAGTTATGATCGCCGACGAATACCGTAAGGGTAACGGCATTCACGTGCCGCTCTTTGGTCATACGGTTTTGGCCCGCCGCGGCCCCGCGACCATAGCACTTAGAACCGGCGCTCAAATTGTCCCGGTCCTCATGGTTAGGCAACCGGATGACAGCCTCAAGCTGGTCATCGAACCGCCCTTGGAACTGCTCCGCTCCGCCAAAGGCAGGGCGGAAATAAGAGAGAACACGCTGCGAATCACACAGTGGCTGGAACGGACCGTTCGTGCTTATCCAGATCAATGGAACTGGATGAACATTCAGTGGTCGAATAGCAGCCAGGATCCGCTGCTGACAAAGGAAGAGCGAGAGCAACGCACAAGTTACGAGATCTTAGACTAGAAAGGGGATATGGTGTGGACATCGGGAAAAAGGAACTTGAAGAATTAAAGAAAAAGGTGGCCTTGGGAAACAGAATCATGTTCCATCAGGGTCTGGCGGACTATCATGGACATGTCAGCGCTCGCATTCCGGGTACGCGGCGTTTCTTGATCAAGCCTGTCCTGGCTCCGCTAGGCGCGATTTCCAGCAAAGACATCATTCAAGTGGATATCGATGAATACAAGCAGATCTGCGAGCAGAATTATGCCAAGGCCGGGGCTAAACGAGAAGTCACGAAGCTCAAAGCGCCGCCGCGGGAAACCATGATTCATGCGTCGGTCTATGAAGCGCGGCCGGACGTGAACTCCGTGGTGCATACCCACCAGCCCCTTGCCACCGCGTTTTCGGCCGCCGGTGTTCCC
>JBFJNS010000212.1:0-5509 GCA_041618055.1 Binatia bacterium | reverse complement strand
TCGGCAAGCCCATTGACTGATAAATCAGGCCGGAGTAGAAATCGACGTTCGGATAGAGTTTGCGCTTAATGAAATAATCGTCCTGCAATGCAATACGTTCCAGCTCGAGTGCGATGTCGAGCAGGGGATTACGCCCCTTGACTTCAAAGACCTGGTCGGCGATCTCCTTGATGATCTTGGCGCGCGGATCGTAGTTTTTATATACCCGGTGGCCAAAGCCCATGAGCCGCCCCTCGCCCGCCTTCACCTTCTTGACGAAATCTGGAACATTGTCCTTGGAACCGATCGCCGTGAGCATTCTCAGCACCGCCTCATTGGCGCCACCGTGCAGCGGCCCATAGAGTGCCGCGGCCGCCGCGGCCACCGCGGAATACGGACCGGGTTGCGAACTGCCGACGCCGCGCATGGCGTTCGTGCTGCAGTTCTGCTCGTGGTCTGCATGGAGAATGAAAAGGATATCCAACGCCTTTTCGAGCACCGGATTGGGCTTATATTTGAGCTCGGTCATGCGAAACAGCATGTTGAGAAAATTTCCAGTGTAGCTCAGATCATTGTCCGGATAAGAGTACCGCAGGCCCATGCTATGCCGGTAGGCGAAGGCTGCCAGCGTGGGCATCTTGCTAATGAGCCGGTACGTTTGCTCTTGGCGAGACTTAGCGTCGAAGATTTTCTTGGCATCAGGATAGAAAGTCGACAAGGCGGCGACGGTACTGACCAGGATGCCCATCGGATGCGCGTCGTACTGGAAACCGTCAATGAGTTTCTTGATGTTCTCATGAACGAGAGAGTGGTGTGTAATGTGGTGCGTCCAATTCTTCAGCTCCGATTCTGTAGGTAGTTCGCCATAAAGTATCAGATACGCGGTTTCCAGATAGCTGCTCTGCTCTGCGAGTTGCTCAATGGGATAGCCCCGGTAGCGCAAAATTCCCTTATCCCCGTCAATGTACGTGATTTTGCTCTGACACGAGGCGGTATTCATGAATCCCGGGTCGTAACTGACCAGGCCCTCATCCTCGGTCACTTTAATCTGAAACAAATCCGTTGCCTTGATAGCGTTGTTCCGAATGGGTATTTCGTACTGTTTGCCGGTCCTGTTGTCGATGATTGTCAATGTCTCTGATGCCATAGCGTTTACCTTTCCTTTACCGGTGCTACTTTTTTATTTCCCTTTATTAGACCATCCTCGGCTGTGGGTCAACTGCGGCTCAGCCGGGCTCGAGTGTGAGAATCCAGGAGATTTTCCACGCCCTCCCGTCAAAGGAGCAGCACACCATCGTGGCAGGGCGGAATTCCACGCTCTCGCTCTGGGCATCCCCATGAGTGAGCACAGCGATAAGCCGGTTCAAGTGCGGCAGGTGCCCAACAAGCACGAGCGACTGCTCAGCCGCTTCCATCTCGGCCTTGGCCACGAAAGGATCATCCTGGGGTAATAAACCCGAGATCGGATGCGCACCCCCGGGTGGCGCAAGATGCTGCGCAAGGATCTCTGCCGTCTGCTGCGCGCGTAGAATGCCGGAATGTAAAATGGCGGAAGGCCGCACGTTTCTTGCCGCCGCGCAACGCCCCAGCCGCTCAACGTCTTCGCGCCCGAGGGGGGTCAAGGGGCGCTGCGAATGCGATGTTTCGGGAACCGCTTCACCATGCCGTACCAGATAGAAATCCACTGCGTGCTCGACTCGATGTGTCGACCTTGATTCGTTCGGGAGTCCGGGTCCGGCCAGAAGATGACGTCGACCGGCGCCCGGGTCCCATATCTCGGGAATCGACACCGAGGATTCCCGAACGCCCTCAGGCCCACCCTGTTGCAAAACGCCATTGATCATATAGTATGCGAGGGCATTAATTGCAAACCTTGCACCTCAAGTAGAGCCTCATCCGTGGTTGAATTTCAAAAAGTCAACAAGTGGTTCGGCTCCTTGCATGTTTTACGGGACATCGATCTCACAATTGAGGCGGGCGAGGTTGTCGTCGTTTGCGGGCCCAGCGGCAGCGGCAAGAGCACCCTCATTCGGTGCGTCAACCGATTGGAGCGGGTCCAATCCGGCAAAATTATCGTGGACGGCATCTCGCTTTCCGATCCCAAACTCGACACCCCCAAGTTGCGCGCGAAAGTAGGGATGGTCTTTCAATCGTTCAATTTGTATCCGCATATGACGGTGCTGCAGAACGTAACGCTCGCACCCGTCAAGGTAAGAAAGCTGATCGCTGCCGACGCGTGCAAAATCGCCATGAACCTGCTGGAACGAGTCGGAATCCCTGACAAGGCAAACGCTTATCCTGCCAATCTCTCGGGCGGACAGCAACAGCGAGTCGCCATTGCCCGCGCCCTCGCCATGGAGCCCAAAATCATGCTTTTCGATGAGCCCACCTCCGCATTGGACCCCGAAATGATCAACGAGGTCTTGGAGGTCATGACGGACCTTGCGGGAGAAGGGATGACCATGGTGGTCGTCACGCATGAAATGGGATTTGCGCGGCGCGCCGCCCGCCGCATCGTCTTTATGGACGAGGGAACGATTCTTGAGGAGAGCGAACCGGAACAGTTCTTTACGGCACCACAATCGCCGCGAGCGCAACAGTTCTTAAGCAAAATTCTCTCGCACTGAGGAGAACACCATGAAATCATTTCTAATGGTTCTTGTGACGGCAGTTGGCCTTGTCGCAAACAGCGGGGCGACCATGGCGGAAACGACATTGGAGAAGATCGACCGCACCGCGACTTTGACCATTGGCACCCGTACCGGTTCCCCGCCATTTGCCTTCGTTAACAAAAATAATGAATGGGTAGGATTCTCCATCGATCTCGTCGCCCAAACGATTCTGCCCGTCATTGCAAAAAAACTAGGCAAACCCATAAAGCTCGAGAACAAGGAATCGACGCCCCAAACGCGCATCCCGTTGCTCACCTCCAATGCCGTCGATCTGATCGCCGAAACGATGACCGACACGAGAGCGAGGCGAGAGAGCGTCGATTTTAGTCTCACGTTCTTCGTTACGGGGGCGCAGTTTCTCGTCAAGAAAGGAAGTCCCATAAAGGGAATCCAATCCATCGATGGCCGCCGTGTCGCGGCTCAGCAGGGATCCACCAACGCCCGCATCATCCGCGAGCGGGTTCCTAAGGCCCGGTTGCTGGAGTTTCCAGATCAGCCCGCCGCCTTTCAGGCTCTCGTTCAGGGACAGGTGCACGCATACACCAACGACGGGATTCAGCTCGCGGGGCTCAAGGCCAAGGCTCCAAATCCAGACGACTGGGTCATTGTCGGGGACTTTTACTCCTACGAGCCTTACGGCATGGCCATGAGGAGAAACGACTCCGACTTCCGTCAGTTGGTCAACGTCGGCTTAATGGAAGCCATCGAATCAGGGAAGTACTTCGAACTATACGATAAGTGGTTCGGGCCCAAAGGGGAGGTGCCTTATCCCCTCGCGCTGGAGGTCAAGCGTTTCCTTCAGATGCAGGTGGTGCCCAAGTAACTTTCCGCGATGAGCTCTGAGGGTCGAGAGCGTAATTGAGATGCCGTTCGTTCATTTCGCGTTTCTCACGGCCCGGCCCCCACAGCGATGAACTACCGGTTCGACTGGAGCGTCCTGTGGAGCGGCCAGTCCGGGCAGTGGCTTTTCTACGGTCTGCTCACGACATTAAAGATCTCCGCCCTCGGCTGGATCCTGGCCGTCGCTCTGGGCATCCTCTCGGGTGCGCTACGCACTGTGCCCGTGCCGCCTCTGCGCTGGGTGGCAACGTTCTACGTTGAATTCTTCAGAAACGTTCCTCTTCTCGTGTGGATGTTTTTCTGGTACTTCGCGGTGCCGCCGCTGCTGCCGGACGCGATCCAGGATTGGCTTTTTGATCACGGCGCGGAATTTTGGGCTGGCATGGTCGCCCTCGGCGTTTATCACGGCGCGCGTTTTTCTGAAGTGATCCGGTCGGGAATCCAGTCAATCCCAAGGACGCAGTTTGAAGCCGCCATGTCTACGGGCCTCACGACGGGCCAAGCCTACCATCACGTGATTTTGCCCATCGCGCTGCGACTCATCATTCCGCCCGCCACCAACGAGTCGCTCAATCTCCTCAAGAACTCCTCCGTCGCCCTCACCATCGGCGTCGCCGAGCTGACGTTTCAAACGCGCCAGATCGAGACCTACACGGCAAAGGCGTTCGAAGCCTTGTCGGCGGGTACGCTGATCTATTTGGCCCTCTGTCTCGCCGTCTCCACTTTGATGGCGCGCGTGGAAAAACGTTGCGCAATTCCCGGGATGATTGCGCGAGCAAGCCGGGGGGAAAATTAGACCGTGGATCTTAGCGTCATTATCCACAACCTCGATTTTCTTCTGCTGCAGGGTTTCCTCGGCTTCGGAGCGTTTGTTGGAGGCACTTTACGGCTAGCCATTCCGGCCATTGTCTTGGGCTTCATCCTGGGCACATTTATCGGTTTAGCGCGACTCTCGCGATTATTTTGGATCCGCATTCCGGCGACCCTCTACGTCGAGTTTTTCCGCGGCGTGCCGCTGGTCATGGTCATTTTTTGGTTTTGGTATATTCTTCCCTTCCTGATCGGCGTGTCGATTCCGGAGTTCGGCGTAGCTCTGGCCGCATTCGTGTTTTTTGAAGCGGCATACCTCGGCGAAATCATCAGAGCGGGCATCCAATCTGTACCCCGAGGCCAAGTTGAGGCCGCCCTGGCTACAGGGCTAAGCCAGACTCAGACCATGTGCCAAGTTGTTTTGCCTCAGGCATTGCGCAACATGATTCCTGCCCTAGTGACGCAGTTCATTGTCTTGCTCAAGGACACCTCGCTCGCCTCGATCATCGGCTATGTCGATCTCACCAAGGCAGCGCAGATTGTCAACAATCGGGAGATCCGCCCATTCGAGCTTTACCTCTTTATCGCCGTCATCTATTGGCTATCTAGCTACGGCATGTCGAGCTACGCGCGAGCTTTGGAGCGCCGGTTCGCAGAGCGCTGAAGAACATTTCGGGCGCTTGTGTTGGCCGCGGCGGAACAAAAAAACCCCGGCTGCGCATGACGACTCCTTCCTTGGCGCTTTCGATGACATAAGGGCGGCGGCTCAGGTTGCCGAGAGCTAAACGGGTTGGCAGAGTGGTCGAGTTCCTAAAACCGTTAGAAGGAGGCTCTGTTTTGTTCTACTCGCGGGTTCGCGGGTACGGCAGTGAAATCTGGGTTACTCGCGCGGTTCAATACGCAATCGCCCAATCCTCATATGTGGTCACGCGGTGGGCGTTATAAACCAGCTTGAGCTTTCCTTTGAACGGCACTTCGCAATATATATAATGTCATTGGAGATGCGGCACGATATGCCGGCGACAGTCCGCGGGTATGGGCGATCCCACGCCGGCGAACTGAAGGAATTCTTGATGCTTTTCCTTCGCAATACGCCTATTGACGAAATTCTATCCATCACCGACATGATGGAGATCATCGAAGAGGCTCTCAAAGAAATGGCGTCCGGCCGCGGTTTTGATCTGCCGCGCCGCAGAATCCACCACCCC
>JBFJNS010000211.1:0-5530 GCA_041618055.1 Binatia bacterium | reverse complement strand
TCGTTGGTCGCATAGCGGATGAGCGGCATCGCCTCCTTGATGAGCGGCGTGACCACCATCATTCCCTGGGTTCCATAACCAACGGATTTGAGTGTCACGGGGTCCACGACCTCGGTCAGAAAGCGGTCTTCGTTAATATGCAGGCTGGTCGGCAGCCTCGAGCATGATGACGCCATCATGCCTGCGGTCTCCGTGGTCCCCATGAAATCGCCGAGGTGAGCGTCAAACCCGCTCTCGATCATCCTCCTTGTGGCTGGGATACAGGCGCCGGGCTCGCCGGCCACCACGATTTTATTGACGCGGGAGTCTCTGGCCAGGTCCGTCCCCTCTTCTTTGGCAACATGCAGCATCCTGATGGCGTAAGAGGGAGTGCAGCAGAGGACGGTGATGCCAAGGTCGAGAAGCAATTGAATCCTGGTTTTCGTATCCACTGCTCCGGTTGGGTGTACCCGGCAACCGATCTTCTCAAAACCATAGTGAGCGCCCCAAAATCCAATAAAGGAACCGTACCCGAAAGCCACCATCACCACATCCTCGAGCCTTACGCCGAAGTTGTACAGGCTCGTGGCCCAGGCATCGCCTCCCCACAGCCAGTCCCTTTCCGTATCGAAGGCCTTGACCGGAGGGTTGCCAGTGGTACCCGAGGTGGTGTGATATCTCAAGGCGCGCTCCGCTTGCCGCGTCAGGCGTGTTCCGTAGGGAGGATTATTGCTCTGGTCCTGATTCAGATCTCCTCTTCGAATAATCGGGAATCGGGCACGGAAGTCTTCCAGGCTGGTTATACTGTCGGGAGACAAACCATGGCTTTCCATCAAATGACGATAAAAAGGAGATGCGTTCCAGGCGTATCGAATCGTGTGACGCAATCGCTTAAGCTGCAGCGCTTTCAGGCCGCTGCGCGGCAAGAGTTCAATCTTGGGGTTCCAATATCCGTGGGGCAATTCTGCTTTCATGGTGAAACCAATCTCTTTCCGACCGAAAGGTTAACACAGGGCCGGACGTCTAAGGGAGATTTTGCGCCGCTCCCGCTAGTCACTCGATGATGGACTCCGTGGTGGCAAATTTATCCTATATCCGCGCTCGATTCATATCGCAAGCGACGCGCTCAATCCAATACACCACCCGTTAAATCTTCAGCAAATAACCCGCTATAGAAAGATACGACTCACTCGTAGTATGAGTTGCATATGATGTGGCCTCGTTGCGCCAACTTGACGCGGAGGCGCGCAGTCAAACGCGCGGGATCGAAGCGCAGACAGGAATTGAGATGACCGCGAAGACATTGCGGACAGAAGACAGAATTGTTCTGGTGCTCCGCCATTTAGGGATCGAGCGCGCCCACTTTGCGGCCTGCATGGCGCGCGATTGGGCTGGGCTTCTAAGCTCGTATCCGGACCTTGTCTCATCCCTCACCCTTGTGTCTCCCTGGGGCTTCAAGCTCGGCGCTCTCCGCGGCAATGCCTCACGGTTGTTGATCATCAGCGGCGACCAGGGACGGCCCGCGGAGGAAGTCCGTCGCGCCGTGCAAAACCTTTCTGGGGCCACTGTGATCAATCTGAATGGCTACTTCAGTACCAACTGGGCAGACGTCATTGCCGACCGTACCGATACTGTCGGCTCGGCGATAACAGCTTTCATTTCGGGCATAGCCCGTCGCCAAGCGGACAGGGCGGTGACGCTACCAGAGAGCGAGGGAGAAGTGGCCGGCATTTCCTACAGCATTAAAGGCTCGGGCGTGCCATTGGTGCTGCTTCCGCTGGCGCTGGCGCCCTCCCAATGGCAACCCCTGCTCCCTGTTCTCAACAAGAGCTACTGCACGATCACTCTCGGGGGTCCGGCTTTGGGCGCGGCGGCTTTTCTTGAAGCTCGCCGTCCTGGATACCTCAGGGTGGTACGAAGCTTAATTGATGAAACGCGCCTGCGCCCCGGCGAAATGGTTCTTGAGGTGGGATGTGGATCAGGCGTCATACTTCGTTGGCTGGCCGAGTACACCCACGGAAAGAACCGCATCGTGGGCATCGATGTTAACCGGTATTTGCTGCGCGAAGCGGCCACCCTCGTACTTAAAGCCGGCATTCAAGGCGTCATTGAGTTGCAGGACGGCAATGCAGAATCGATGCCCTTCCCCGATGACTGCTTCGACGTGACCCTGGCGTGCACTGTCATGGAGGAAGGGGACGCGGACCGAATGCTGCAAGAATGTGTCCGTGTCACGCGGCCGCAAGGAAGGGTGGCTGTTTTAGTCCGGTCGATTGACATGCCGGGATGGGTGAATTTACCCCTCGAAGCGGCGCTAAGGCGGAAGGCCGAGGCCCAAAGCGGCAATGCTCAAGAACAAGGTTGCGCCGATGCCAGCCTTTACTCGCGCATGTACAAAGCCGGGCTTAAACAGGTGATCGCCTTTCCACAATGGGCAACTTTTTCGGAGGGCGAGAGACTGGAATACATGGAAGAGCGCATCGTCGCCACCCTGACGGCGGAAGAGACGGCCGAATGGCGGCAGGCCAAGGCCGAGGCGGAAGCAGACGGCACCTTTTTCATTACGCAGCCATTCCACTGCGCCGTAGGAACAAAGCCGTGACCGGCCACGAGGTCAAGCTTCGGACCGTCCGGCTCTAAAACCGTTTAGCGTTTTGAGTTCAATTTAATAGACTGAGCGCCGAGCCGAAAGGCAGGACAACTTTGCAACTCGCTAAGAATTTTAGTTAAGTGAATTCATCATGGCCGACAAAAATCGCCCGCCGACTTGAATTAGCAACCCTTGGGTTTTGCTCCTGGTGGGAGTGTTGTTAGTTCTCTGGTTGGTTAGCGGCTGGATTAAATAGCTTGCCATAGTAGCGCCGTGGAAAAGCCCGCGCGGCATAGCCGCACCCGCCGCTAGGGTGGCCGCCACTCGAGAACCAAGCTTGGTTGAGCACTAGTATTTTGTGCTCCGTGCGCGAAGAGTGCCTTAAGACGCGACCTATTGACACGCCTCTGCCCAGGTGTACATTGAAATAAGAAAAAGCCTCACCCCCGAATCCTCGGTTTTGCCAGCGATTGGAGGCTCAACAGAGAGACAGCAAATGTTTCTCAAAAAGGGGGAAGATCAGAGCATTGGAGCCAGCCGCTTAGCGAATTTTCGCGGGGATGCGCTGGCTTTTTGTTTTTTAAATGCCGCCCAGCGAAGTTCGAGAGCGCCAAGGCTAGAATAGGATCACATTTGACGGAGGTGCAATCATGGCCGTTAAAATTTTGATCGAACGAAGAATCAAGCCAGGGAAGGAACAAGAATTCAGTCAGGCGGCAAGGGAATTGCGGAGCAAGGCGATCCACGCGCAAGGATTTATTTCGGGGGAGACGCTGCAATCCGTCGATGACCCTTCCGTTCACCTAGTGATCTGTACCTGGAAGAGCATGCAAGACTGGAACAATTGGCTGCGCACGGCTGAACGCATGACATTTGAGCGGGAAATAGGCCCTGACCTGGCAGAGCCGGAGAAAGTAAGCCCGTATCAATACGAATGAAGGCAGCAACGCTGCTTTTATCCGTCGGTGTTTCTAATTTCAAGCGTCGCCGATTACCAACAAGGGGGCATCCATGATTCATAATCACAAATACGCCATTGCGGATGATGAGGCCGTGCGAGTGCTCATCGACAAGATGCTGGTCAAAGGATCCAGGCAACACCGGCGCGAAAAACTCTTGAAGGCCCTGGACGAGGCTTCACGGCATTACGGGGATTCCAGCCACAAAGAGCGCCAGGCATTCTTCCACGGATTGCTTACCGGTTATGCGGTTGCGCTCAAGCTCTGGTAGCGACGCCGAGGCGATAGAACTTTGCCCTTGGCGAAGATTACCCGCTAGGACAGCAGCCTGCACTTGACTTTAGCATTACCTGTTTTGTTAGAGTAGGTTGATGAATTGAATTTCGGACATTTGAATTAGTGCCTGCTGTAAAAGGCCCATCTTCTTTCTTGCGCTTCATCTTCTCCGCCCATCCTGACTCCTAATTAGACTTGCACTGACGGGTCATCACGGGCGCCTCGCGACTGGACCCTTATGCATCAGGCTCGGCTTGGAACCTAAGAGAGAGTGAACCGTTGGATGGTGAGTTTCAGTCGGCTTTTTTGAAACCTAACTATTGGGAGGATATGATGATAACGAAAAACGCCTTGTACTGTTTTGTGCTTGCCGTGACAGTAATGTCTTTCTTCGCAGCCTCGCCACAAGTCTTCGGCGCAGAGTACTATGAAGGCAAGACCGTACGGATCAATGTTGGCTCCTCACCGGGCGGGGGATTCGACACTTATGCCAGACTGGTCGCGCGCCACCTGTCCAAACACATCCCCGGAAATCCCAGTGTCATCGTGGAAAACATGCCGGGGGCCGGGGGTATGATTGCAGCCAATTATGTCTTTAATATCGCAAAGCCGAACGGCTTGACGATTGCGCATGTCAACTGGTCCATTCCGCAGATGGAATTCCTGGGAACTCCAGCCGTCAAGTACCGGTCGCTCGATTTCGAATGGTTGGGACTCGCCAATTCAAGCGTGATCACCGTCGCCGTGGGCAAGAATTCGCCGATTCAAACTGCACAGGAGTGGCTAAACCCCAAGACGCCTCCATTGATATTTGGCTGCAATGCGAGAACAGACCTCACCTGCGCCACGGCGACGGCTATGAACGATATCTTCGGTCCGGTCTCCAAGGTCGTTCCCGGATTTGGAGGCACCGCCCTCATGCGTGCGGCTGTGGTGCGCGACGAGGTGCATGCGCTGACCGGATGGACATGGGATTCAGTGAAAGCGACCGGCCTCGACATGATCGAATCGGGAGACCTCAAGCTGCTGGCTTATATCGGAGAGAGGCGACATCCTGAGTTGGATGAACGCAAGGTGACCTACCTGAATGACTTCGTAAAGAAGCCCGAGGACAAGGCCTTCCTGAAAATCCTGACAATGCCTGCGACCACAGTGCGCCCGTGGGCTACCGTCCCCGGAACGCCGGATGAACTCGTCGGAATACTGCGCAACGCCTTTGCCGCAACCCTGAAAGATCCGGAACTCTTGAAGGAGGCCAAGAGGTTAAACTTGGAAATTTCCCCGGAAAGCGCTGAATGGCTGATAGAATATTTTCAGCAAACGAAGGCGGAACTCAAGCCGGAGGTGATCAAAAGGGCCAGGAAGGTTGTGGGATTAGAATAGAAAATCTGCCAGCCGTGCCGGCACCAACAGTAGAACTTGGCCAGCAGGCACGATGTAACTTGACGTGGCCCTGGGGGTCGACGTGGGTACGCAGCCTCCCGGGTCCACCCAAGTTATGGCCTTAAACCGGCGAAAACCCGCGTAGAATCTTTTTCGGTGGCAGCGTTGAATTGGGATGCCCGACGTAGCTCGAAAGACAACGGCCGGCGCACGCATTAGCAAGAAAGAACTTTAAGAAGACTCGGTAAGCAATTGAAATAGAATGCCCCCGGCGTGACTCGAACACGCGGCCCCAGGATTAGGAATCCTGTGCTCTATCCACCTGAGCTACGGGGGCGTATGA
>JBFJNS010000210.1:0-5547 GCA_041618055.1 Binatia bacterium | reverse complement strand
CCGCAACCCAATAGTTCTTCCGCTCACGAACTAGGCGGGCGATAATCTGATAACAGTGGCGGTCGCCATCCGTGGGACGAGAAGTCCGTCGCTTGACTTCGACGTGCCAAATTTGCGAGATTTCCAAACTCTTTTTTCGTGCCATAGTTCTCTCTATCTCCCTCAAGGGCGCCTTGCCGGATTTGCCTTTCTTACGAGCTGTCCGAGCAAGCGCATGACGCAGCTTGAGATTATCCAAAAATGGCCACCTGATTCAATGCCACACCTAAGAAATTGATTTCGGTTATTTCATAGAATGCCAAACGTAGACTCGACCTTTTTCGACCCCTTCGACCACTTTTCACAGCCAGTGATGCTACGAAGCTAGACCTGACCCCGGTTCGTTGGCCCGCGTACTTCATCGACCTTTTCACCGCCCTGGCCGAACGTAGACATCGGTTCCCCCAAAGTCGCGGTACATTTCCAGCGCGATTAGAAGCGCTCGAGCCTCAGTATTCTGCGCGCCTTCGAGAAGGAAGTGAACGAAACGTTTGCCAAAACGGCCTAGGCAACTTGCGAATTACGCGGGCACACGCACTTGCCGACAGGTTAGTGTCTGAGACGGCCCTTAGCGCCAGCACCTTTAAGAATGTGAACGATAAGAATTTGAGCCTACTACTAAATTAAGCTTCGGCGAAATAAAAACGATCAATCGTTCACTGTGCCATCTTCTTCAGATGGCTGGTTGTGAGCCTTGGAATTAACCCTCCCACGCTCCTGTCTTACTTTGTCGCTTGATCCAGGATGCTTCTAATTGCTTTTCGGTGTAACTCGTCCGTCGGTGCAGCGTCCGCGCCGGTTTTTCCTTTTAGTCCCTGCCAAAATTTCGCCTCCGAACCGTGACAGGCGACACACGTACCCGCGCGCGTCATCCGCTGCAGTTCCTGCTTGTTGAATGGCCGGGCACCTTCATGGTTAGTGGCTTGAATTTGCCTGCCCTCTTCGTCCACAATTTGTTCCATCTCGGTATCAATTGGTAGTTTATTGGCCTGGGAGAGGTAGATGCCGGTGCCCAGTCCCAGGGCCTTCCGGCTCATGTGACAGTCGGCGCAGCTGCGTGACTCCTTAGTGATGGTGTGAGGCTGAATCGGATTCTGCGAAAAGCCCAAAGTGCCGTCCCGGGTTTTGTAAATCTTGTTGCTGACCAAGTTTTTCTTGCCGTTCATCTGGCTGAAAACGACCTGACAACCCGGAACGAAAGGGCTCACTTTGCCTTCCGAGTTGAGTCCCAAAACGGGCGTTTCCCAACGGAGATAAGAGCGTGACTCCTCCCACGAGAAAGCCGTCTTCTGTTGCTCGCTTCGTGTACCCGACTTGGTGGGGTCGGCGGGTGATTTGGTGTTGATCCAGTCACCGCTTGGCTTGCTGATATCCTGCTTGGCGTGACAGCCGTAGCATTGAGGCGCCCACTGGGCGTGGCATGCGTAGCACTCAAGCTTTTCCATATGGTTAGAGATCGCAACCATTGCCGTGTAGCCCTCCGGGGACAAGTTGGCTTTGACATCTGCCAGCTGCGGCACGACATGTTCCTTACCTGTCCGCTTGTTCGTAAGGACGACCTTCCCGTACTTCTCCTTTATATTGGTCAACGGGTTGCCCCAAGAGGTCTTATAAGTCGTGCGCGCATTCATGGTGCCATGACAGTCCTGACATTCAATCTCCACGGCTTGCCATTTTTTTGTGTAGATATTTCCGTCTCCATGTAGATCCGCTTTGGTGTGGCAATCGATGCAGGTCATGCCCCGCTGATAATGGATATCCGCCGTTAGATGGTTGTAATGCTTACCGTGCAATTGTGGCTGCTTACCGCCCGCTTTGGTGAATGGCGTGCCGTAGCCGTCGCTTTCCATGGTGCCGATAAAGCTGACACCCGTGCGCCCGCCGCGATTGTGGCAGTGAATGCACTGATACTCCGGAATCTTGTTCGTTATGCGGTGCAAGCGAGGACGGTCCTTCTGGTCTCTGGGAATAGCTTTATCGCCGCCCTCATAAGTTCCCGTATCCGAATAAACCATATGGCATGCGGCGCATCCGCTGGCGCGCCAGTCTCCGTCACGCTGGTGACCATCGCTCCAGAGATGACAGCGTAGGCACTGGTTGCGCAGATAGTCGTCGGCGGGGGAATTGTCTGGCCCTTCGGGCTTCGACGGATCGTACAGGGGGAGCTGCTTTAACGAGGTGACGGTCCCCAAGCCGCTCGACTTCGAATTCTGGACGTCATAAGTGGCATATTTCGCGGCTCGGTCCTGGGCGCCCCACGCATAACGCGTCCCGCTAATCTTGCCCGCCATAGTCGCGTGAAGAGAAGTCTTAACGTTTGCGACATCCTGAGGGTGGCACAGGCCGCAAGTCTGATCAACCACACGGAGATCCGACGGATTGGCAAACATGCCCTGATGAGCCGCCTTAGCGTCGGTGGCTTTCGCATCGCCGCGGTGGCATTGCGTGCAAGTGAGATTACTCATCACCGGCCCCTCTCCGATCTTCTCGATCCCAGCATGGCAGGTAAGACATGCCTCCTGCGACTCTGCGGTCTCAAAAAAGACAAAAATTGAGAACACCAGTACGCCCAGCGTCAAGTGACGAAGCATCATGATTACCTCCATTCTTCTCTTTTTTTTCAGGCTATCGGATAAGAGAATGTAGAACAACCCCTGAATCCGGGTTTGGTGTCCGGGCTTGCAGGGGAAGTTGCCTAAGTCAACTAAGTAAAAGGAACGATACCGCTTAATCCGAGATCTCATGTCGAAGGAATTCTTTATAACATGATGGCGCGGGTAATGATGGAAAGGGATAAAGATAAAGCGGGGTCGGACCAACGCAATCGATTGATTAGTGATGGAAATCGCGTAAACAATGCGGATTTGCGGAAGCGTCACAATTTCAACGAGCACACCGTAGTTGGGTCACCGAGGCGCTTAGGCGTGAGTTGGCGGGGCGAGACGATCGATGGTCCGAGGCGGTTGCCGTGGGCAGTTTGGCCTTCGTTGAAAAGGTTAAGGAAGAGCTTGGAGTCAAAGCCATGCATCGTACGGCCACGGGGGTGGACGGGACATTTACGCTGCGGGAATCATGTGAAGCTTATGCGAGTGTTTTTGCCGGCAAAAATGAGATGTTAAGGCTCGACAACAGCCGTTTTTAGGGGGAAAAATCCGAAATACAAGGCACATGGCGTGGTCCGACCCCAGAGATGGCCAGAGATGGAGATCGCGAGATGACCGATAGGGTTTCTGAAAGCGTCGTGAATCATCTGGCGCACGAATTCTGCGTTCTCTACAGCGATGAATTGGCCGAATACGGTTTCGGTGATCCGCATCCGTTTAGCCACGCTCGGCTTCCGGCATTTTGGAAGGAGTTCGTTGCGAGGGGTTTTGACCGCCGAGTCCCCATCGAAACACCGGAGATGTGCGATGAAACAGCGCTGGAGGCGTTTCACACCCGTGAGTATATCCAGCGCGTAAAGGATGCTTCAGCTTCCGGAGTCGGATACTTGGACTACGGCGACACTCCGGCGTTCAAGGGCGTCTTCGAAGCGGCATGCCGAGTCGTCGGAACGACATTAAAGTCTCTAAGGCTCATCATGGAGGAGAGGTACAAGCGCACGTTCTCTCCTCTTGGCGGGCTTCACCATGCCAGGCGAGGGCGCGCCGGAGGATTCTGCGTTTTTAATGATGTCGGCGTGGCCGTTGAGCAGTTGAGACGAGTCTATGGAATCCGCCGCGTTGGGTATGTCGACATTGATGCCCATCACGGCGATGGAGTCTTCTACGCATTTGAATCCGACCCGGAAGTTTATATCGCCGATATTCACGAGGACGGACGTTTTCTCTATCCCGGCACTGGCTTCAGCAACGAGACAGGTTCGGGCCCGGCAAAAGGGACAAAGCTCAATCTGCCGATGTTGCCGGGCGCCTCAGATGAGCATTTCATGAGTGCCTTTAGTGAAGTGGAACGCTTCCTGGAGGAGCACAAGCCCGGTATCATTCTCTTGCAATGCGGAGCCGATAGCATCGCTGGCGATCCGATTGCTCAGCTTTGCTTCTCCGCGCAATGCCATGCATACGCGGCGACACGGTTGAGAGCTCTAGCTGAAAAGCATGCGAAGGGGAAGTTGCTAGCAATGGGTGGCGGTGGTTACGATCTTTCAAATATTCCCGCTACTTGGTGTGCAGTCGTAGAGGCTTTGATTTGAGTAAGACGACCCGACGCTACGGTCGCTATGGGGAAAAAGAAAACTTGGAACAAGCGAAGCTTGGTCCAAGACAATCCGCCGACGTAAGTTTGGGAGAATCTGTTTACATCGTTTAAATGTGCTGCTTGTGAAGCGAAAACCCACGCTTCGTGTCAGACTTACCTGAATCTACTAAGTTCTGTTCGTTAAAGGGGGACAATGCTGCCTCATCCGAGAGCCCATCTCGCAGGACTTCTCTATCACGTGATGGCGCGAGCCATGATGGGCAGAAGAATTTTATAAAAGCAAAGGGACTATCAGTGCTTCACCAACGGTAGTGATTTGCGCCAGGTGCTTCATCTTCGACATGGCAGACGTCAGCATCCCAGGGGAGGGAGACTGCGTTAATCTTGCATGGATGATAAACAGCAAAGCGATGACGTAAAGGCTATTTGCGCCCTTACTGTTCGTCTGCGGGCGCTGTTAACAATGCTACATCCTCCGATCCAGGCTCCGGTACTGAATCGCCTCGGCGATGTGAGATGATTGAATCTCCTCCGATCCCGCCAGGTCCGCAATCGTGCGGCCGACTTTGAGGACGCGGCTGTAAGCGCGGGCGCTCAACCCCAATTTATTGATGGCGGTTTCAAGCAGCTTTTCGGCATCGTCGCGCACGGCACAGTACCTTTTAATGTCTCGCGTGCCCATCTGGGCGTTGGCGTGGATGTTCCTCTTCTCGAAGCGTTGGAGCTGGATGGTGCGGGCGGCGTTGACGCGCGCGCGAATAGCGACAGACGGCTCGCCGGCGTCTTTGCTCGCCAGGTCCTGGTAGCGCAGGGTCGGGACTTCGAGTTGGATATCGATGCGGTCGAGAAGGGGCCCGGACACCTTTGAGCGGTAACGCTGGATCTGCAGTGGCGTGCAGATGCATTCCTTCTGGGGGTCGGTAAAAAAACCGCAGGGACACTGTTGCGTTGCCTTTTTGTCATTGGCTGCTCAGAGCCACAAAACCCATGTCTCTGAAAAATCCTAGACAAATTAAGACCTTGGGCGATCACATCCGACGGTGTAGACTTGATCAGGGTTTATCCCAAGGCCAAGTAGCGAAACGAGTCGGGGTGTCGGAGGCGACCATCTACAGGTGGGAACGCAATGAAACCTCAGCGCAGATTCATCATATGCCCAAGATTATAAAGTTCGTAGGCTACGACCCAGAGCCACAGCCCAATAATGTCGCGGAGGCCCTTCTCGCGGCACGAAGAACCCATGGTTGGACCCGCCGACAGGCGGCCAAGGCCTTTGAGCTCGATGAAAGCACCTTGGCACGGGTGGAGCTG
>JBFJNS010000209.1:0-5559 GCA_041618055.1 Binatia bacterium | reverse complement strand
TGCCGCTCATTTCAAGAGAGGTGGTCATGGGGACAATGAGCGGCCGGAAACCGCTCTGCTCGAGAATTTCCTGGGCGGTTTCTTGAGCTTCCAGGTATTCCGCGTAGGGTCCAATGCGCACACGGTAATTGGTTTCCCCTTCTTTGACGCTGATTCTTTCGACAAAAACCTCAAAGCCCCTTTTGGAAAACACCTCTTGCAGGGCCTGCGCCCTCTCAGCTTCGCGGAACGAAGCGACCTGCAAGACGTAACCCGCCGCACCATCTCTCGGCGTTTCATTCTCCTGAGGCTTCACGGGCGATGTCAAATTTCGCTCCGAGCGCGCAGCCAATTGCCCCGCCGTTCTTGCAGGCCCGGCGGATTGGCTTGCGACCCTTAACGTCTCGTAATTGTCAAAGCCGTATTCCAACAGCTGCCTCGTGTCACCCCACAAATTGCGCGAACCGAGGATCGAGACTACCAGCGTTACGCCGTTTCGCTCGACGGCGCCCACAAAGCATTTCTGCGCTGCGTGCGTGTAACCCGTCTTGCCCCCGATGGCGCCGTCAAAATTCCACAGCAGCCGGTTATGATTCCTGACAGAGATGCGACGCGTCTTTGGTCTTTTGCGGCTTGCCGTGCGGCTTGCCGTTATGGATCTGACCGAGCTGATCTTGGTTTGGACAATTTCGCGGAATGCCGGGTTCCGCATGGCGTATCGGAAAATGACTGCCAGATCCCGCGCCGTGGAGTAATGATCGGCCGCCGTTAGCCCGTGGGGATTGGTAAAATTGGTATCTGTAGCGCCGATTTCATGCGCCTTTTTGGTCATCATGGCCGTAAACCGCTCCACGGAACCCGCGATGCCCTCGGCAAGGACCAGGCTGGCGTCATTGGCCGAGGACAAAAGAATTGCGTAGATCAAGTCTTCAATGCTTATGGTCTGCCCGGGTTTTAGGTAGAGCTTGGAAGCGGGCACGCGGGTGGCGGCTTTGGAAACTGTCAGCGTTTCCGACAGCTTGCGACCGCTTTCCAGTGCCACGATCGCGGTCAATATCTTGGTCGTGCTGGCTGGCGGTAGGCGCACATCGGCGTCCTTCTGGTACAGGATCCTGCCCGTCTTCGCGTCCAGTAGAAGCATCGCGCGCGCCGTGAGATCCTCTTCCGGGGAGAACGCCCCAGCCTGTGAGATCGACGCCAGCCATAGACTGAAAGTCAAAGCCCAAAAAACGTATAACAGTGTGAAAGGTTGCAGTTTTTTTGTCCTTGTCGCTGTAAGGCGCCGGGTCGCGAATTCGATCATGGAAAAACGCACCCGAATAGAACTGTTTTATAACATAATTGAGCCACTTGCGGTAGGATTTTTTCGGGAGGGGTGGGGACGTCGTGACAAAAAGCTGGATGGTGGGCAGCCAGCAGGGATGCGCTACACGCCAATGCCAATTCACGCCCGCCCAAGCTTACTTCTTGCTGGGATTGACGCCGTGCTTATGAAGTTCCTTGTCCGCGCGGTCGCTTATGCCGGCCTGTTCGCCCATGGCTTCGCGACGAATACGGTCCTGGCATGGCTCGCAGATTCCGCCGCTTAGGAACTCCACCAGTTTCGCGCAAATCATGCACCTTTTCTTTTCTTCGCCCATACTCAATGAATTTTACTACAAGAGAAACATTTGCCAAGTGCCGCAAACCTGTGACTGTTTCAGTTCAAAATTTTGATCTGCGACGGATCCTCCAAAATAACTTCCAATCCGTATTGCGGATGGTCCTTGATTTCACCCTGGAGCTCGACTTCCCTCCCATCAAAACCTTTCGGTGGCAGCTTGTTCTTTTCGAAAAGTTCCACGGCGGAGGCGAAGATGACCGCAGTCAGCGCGGCGCGGGACGGCCCGAAATTGAGAAAGTAAGTGTTGCTCCTGGCGGAATGGCCCACGCGGAAGATGCGACCCCGAATCCGCACCCGTTGACCCTTGAAAGCGCGGATTTTTTCTACCTCCCGCGCCTGTAAAACGGGTAGTTCCGCGACCTTGTCAATCGGTGCGTTCGCGGGCGCAAAAGTCAGGCGAAAACTTTTCAGTTCGGCTTCGGGGTTTTGACCAGGGTAGTCGTGAAGCTCAACCAGGGATCGCGAAAACTCGGTTGCCGGCGGGTTCCACCGCAGGTAGAGGAGGTGCGAGCAAAAACCGGCGATGAACGCAGCCACGATCCAAACGGCGCTAACCGCTGACGATCCCTTCAAGGTTTTCTCTCCCACAGGCGAAAGAAGGCTTTGCGATACTCTTCGGCCAATGGCCCCGCGTCGCGAAAGAGCAGCAGGTTCTCGTCGTTGAGGCGATCGGCGGAGTGTGTCCAGTTATAGGAACCGGTGAATACGATGCCGCCATCGATGACCGCAAATTTCTGGTGCATCAAGCCGCTTTCCTTGTTCGTTGTGCCGGATTTGATGCCGGAAATACGACGGACGGGAATTCTCTGACCCTCTAAAAACCTGCCTTTCGATTTATCGTTGCCGGAATCAAATTCCCGATCGATGATCACCCGCACCGAGACGCCGCGCATTTTCGCCTGCACTAGGGCACGGGCGAGGTCGTCATGGGTGAAGGCGTAGACGGCGACGAGCAGTTCCTTCTTGGCCTGGTCGATTGCGCGTATTATATGGGCGGAACATCGGCCCTGAGGGCTGAAGCAGGTCTGGACCACCATTTCTGCCCCCGCCGGGGCGATTGCCAGCGCGCAACCGAGCCACATAATTGGGACCGCCGCCCGCAACAACTTCATCTCGCCGCGGCCCGCTCGCCGGGAAGGCCGCCCCCTCTCGAACCCAGGCACATATTCAAGATCAGCCGCTCCATGACCAATTGGGAGCGAACCCCTCTCGACTTCAAGCGCAGATCCGTATCATGGATGTTGTGCAGATGAGCAATGAGCTCTCGCGACGAGAAATGGTCTGCCCTTTGGAAGCACATGTAGTCTGCATATGGGCTGCGTGTCAGAAGGGCCGTCCCGTCCTTGAGAACACGCTGCTGAAATTGCCCATAGCTCATCCCCCGCTGCCAACGCCCGCGCATCTCGCCTTCGATCAGCTGCCGGGCGATTATAAGCCGGCGCACTTCGCTCGCGAGGGTCGCTAAGATCCTCAACGGGTGATCGCCTTGCGCGAGGAGTCGCCGAAGCTGAGAAAGCGCGGCCACGGCATCGCGCGCCCCAACCGAACGCGTAAGATCAAAGATCCAGCCGGCCCCCTGGTCGACAAAGATCGCGTCCACATCGCGAACCTCGATGGTGGATTGATCGCCAATGTAAAGGAGCAGTTTATCGAGTTCCTGACGCAGCGACCTGAGATCCTCGCCCGCCCGCTGCAAGATCAACTCTCGTGCTTGAGGCTCGATTTTTTTACCCGCGCTCCTCAGGCGCTCGTTGATTGATTCCGCCAGCGTCTCCGGTTTGACCCGGCCGTCTCGAGCCCGCTCCAAAACGAAATCGAGCACGACGCCCTGGTCGGCGAATTTCTTGTAAAGGCGAGTCCGCCGATCGACTTGCACGGCGGTCAGCAGCAATAGATCCCAAGGCGGCAGACCGCCCTCGAGCAGCTCTGCAAGGCCATGCGCCTCGGATCCTCGGCGCTGGCCGAGGTTCATTCCTTGTCTCCTGCAGTGGGCCAATAGCGCCTCGGCTGTTTCTCGTCCCTCATGGTCACCCACGTCGAGCAATTCGATCAAAGGCGCCAAGGACGATCCGGAATCCAACCCGAGCCATTGCTCTTCGCTCCAACCTTCAACGACCAGTAAGTCGATCAACAGCCGACTTGCCTCGTCTCTTTTCCCTTCGCCCCAAAGATGGACAATTTTCTGGCCCAATTCGCCCTTCTGCTCGCGGGAGAAGAAGTAGGGAGCATTTTCTACCCAGACGACCTTGACTCCAGGGAAAAAAGGCGGCGTCATGAGCGATGCCTGAACCTGATCCCACGGCACGTAACGGCCGTCGAAGCGTTCAAAATTGAAATCTCTTTGACCCTCGGGAACCACCTGATCCACAATCGCCTTGGCAGCCTCTTGCACTTGCAGATCGTCGCCGAAAAGCAGCATGACGGACGGCCCCTTGCCCTGCGCAAGGTCGGAAAGGATGGATTTTAGATCGCGTTTCATGATGACGCTCAAATTCGAGCGGGCTCTAGGCCGCTTTTCCTGGTAGGGTTGTTGGCCTATGATGGCTCTCGCAGACGGGTTTGAAAGCCGCTAATAGACGGGTCCATCTGCCCCCTCGCAGGAACCGCTACCGTTTTGGAATCCACATCCTGTTTTTTTCACTCCAGGCATAATCCGATTTCCAGACCTTTAATCCGATGGTATATTTCCCGCCCGACTTGGAGACAAACACTTTTTCGCTGGAATGTGGAATTTCGACTCTGGCGATGATGAAGACTTTCTTTGAGATTCCCTTGTTAATGAGAATGCGATCCCCCTCACGCATGGTTGTCCGCGTCTCTCGCTTGGGTTTCATGACCGAAAGCTAACACTCCCTATCTAGGCTGGCAAGAAAGTACCTCTCAGCTCGGCGACGGAGATGACTCAAGATTCGGCTTCAGCGTTAAGCGCCGTGGCTCGAACGCAAGCCAAAATGCCGGTAACAAAGATTCTTGTGCGTACTTGCTTATCCTACCCCGCAGTCGCGCCCGGGTTGCGAAGACTTTCTTTCATGGCCCCGGCATAGAGGCATGTATCCCGCATCAAGCTACAACCTTGACAATCCCCGGCACCTCTCCTATAGCTGATTTGATAGCCGACTTACAGCCAAAAAATGTTTAACCATCGCTGACTCCCATGCCCACGTTATCCCGCCCGGCAGCCATTGCCACGACGAAACGGGCGATGCCGGACTCGTTGGAACGGTTGGCCATCTAGACCTCAATGTTAAGAATTAAGATAAATTCATCGGCGCTAATGACCACAGGCTTCATGGGATCGGCATGTAGAACCTTGATCTAGATTCTAATTTCACGGCTCGGAGGAAACAATGCGCTTTGTAACGTTCACTCGCAAGAACCAGCAACGAATCGGCCTCTTGGGGCCCCATGAGCAAATCATTGACTTGGCGGAGGTGAACCGCCGATATTTAAGAAGTGGCAATGCGCCCTTTTTGGCGAGCATGCAGGCCTTCATCGAAGCCGGCGCGAAGGCGCTTCAGATCGCCAATAAGGCGGAGGCATATATCGCCGCCAAGGGCGCTGAGGAGCAAAAGAAATTGGCCCGCGCGGGAGCTTTGCTGAAGCTCGGACAGACCAAGATCATAGCTCCCATTCCGTGGCCGAAAAAAAACGTCGTCATGCTTGGCGTGAATTACCGCGAACATGTTGACGAAGGCGCTCGCGCAAGGTCGCTGGAAATCAAATACCCCGAGTGGCCCGTTTTCTTCACCAAACCCGCCACGTCGGTCATCGGCCAGATGGGCAAAGTCATTCATCACAAGGCGACCGAAAAACTGGACTGGGAGGTCGAATTGGCCGTCGTCATGGGCAAAAAAGGACGGGACATCCCCAAAGAGAAGGTTTATGACTACATTTTCGGCTACACGATCTGTCTCGAC
>JBFJNS010000208.1:0-5571 GCA_041618055.1 Binatia bacterium | reverse complement strand
TATGGCTTTAATTACATCAGCCTCACGGGGCATCTCGTCCTGCCGTGGCCGGAATTTGTGCTGCGAGTCACCTTTCTCTTCCTCATTGCCCTCTCTCTCGGCCTGCTGGCGGAGCAGGAAAAAGGCATACGAAGGAAAATAGAGGATTTGAACCGAGAATTGGCCAGGAAAAATACCGTCCTCGAGCAGACGTACCGACATTTATCCATCGGCAAGCTCATTGGCGACATCGCTGAAGGGATCAATGGGCCATGCGGCGTTATGGCGGTCCGGTCTGAAGTCCTCACGCAAGAGGCCAGAGAGCTTGGCCTCTCTCAAAGCTTCGTCAAAGGCTTGGAAGTCATTAACAAAAGCAGCCACCAGATAGGAATGGTGATCAAGAGCCTACTCAGCCTGTCTAAGCACACGAGTTTTGACATGGCGGTATTGGATCTGAACCAACTCATAGAGGAAAACTTGCTCCTCATGGACAGACAGTTCAGGGCCAAAGGCATCAAGCTTGAGAAGCGACTCGCGCCTAATCTTCCCGCTGTCAAGGGTGACCCGTACGAGCTTAAGGGGGTTTTGATCAACATCATCACGAATGCCATGGATGCTTTGCCGCAAGGAGGAACCATAAAAATCACGACCCAGCTAGACTCACCCGACGGCGGGTTCGTAGAATGTAACATAGCGGACAACGGAACTGGGATCGACGAGGGCCAACTCGAAAAAATCTTCAATCCTTTCTTCACGACAAAGCAGCAAACAGGCGGCGTTGGTCTCGGCCTGTCGACCAGCCTGAGCGTCATGAAAAAGCATAACGGGTTGCTTAAAGTGAAAAGCACGCGCGGAGAGGGCTCCACGTTTTCGCTTTCGTTGCCGCCAAGCCAATAGTGAGAGAGCCGTATTGCGTGAAAGAGAAAAGTAAAATTCTGGTTCTCGACGACACCGCAGACATGGCCGAATCCACCGCCTTGATGTTGGCCAGGGCCGGTTACGATTGCACCGTCAGCACGGACGCCGACAAGGCGGAGAACTTAATCGGCGAGAGCCAGCCTGATCTGGTTGTAACCGGGCTGAAGATGTCGGGCATCAGCGGCTCGCAGGTCATCGAGTTGATCAAGAAGACTCAACCCAATCTGCCAGTGATTGTCGTAACCGCTTACGCCACGGTGGACGCTGCTGTCGAAGTCATGAAACTGGGAGCGGCAGATTTTGTCGCCAAACCATTCCACTCCGACGAGCTATTACTCAAAATAAAAAAAGCCATGACTCACGTTCGGGTTTTGGATGAAAATCGTTACCTTCGCGAGGAGGCGGTCGATGCCCCATCTTCTTCCACTTTAGTCGGCGGCAGCGAGGCGATGAAGAGGGTTTTCGAAACTCTGGAGAGACTCAAAGAAAGCGACTGCCGCGTCCTTCTCACCGGAGAAAGCGGAACCGGCAAGGAAGTAATCGCCCGGGCGATCCACCGGATGAGCCCGCGACGGCACGAAAGCTTCTTTGCCATCAACTGTGCGGCGCTGGCAGAGACCCTGTTGGAAAGCGAACTTTTCGGTCACGAAAAAGGCGCCTTTACTGGCGCTTTGTCCAGTAAGAAAGGGCTGTTCGAGTTAGCCGAGCGCGGCACTCTCTATCTCGATGAAATCGCCGATACCAGCCTTGCCTTCCAGGCCAAGCTGCTGAGGGTCGTCCAAGAGAGCGAGTTTCGGCGCGTCGGCGGGGCAAAGACACTCAAAACCGACGTTCGTATCATCGCTTCTACGAACAAGGATCTGGAAAAGGAAATATCCAAGGGCACATTTCGGGAGGACCTTTTCTACCGTTTGTGCGTGGTTCACGTCCACCTATCGCCCCTGAGAGAGCGCCGGGAAGATATCCCACTGCTTGTGGCACACTTATTGAAAAAGCTTTCCCACAAGATGACCAAGCGAATCGAAGGAGTCAGCAAGGAAGCGCATGACGCGCTTATGGCTTATCACTGGCCCGGCAACATCAGGGAACTCGAGAACGCCCTCGAAAGGGGCGCCATTATGGCGTTGTCCAGCGTCATCCAGCGCGACGACTTGCCCCTAAGAACCACCAATGACGCGGAAAGATCAGGCACGACGACGTTGGAGGAGATCGAGAAAGAGCTCATTCAGAGGACTTTAGTGGAATGTAATTGGAACAAGAGCCTCGCCGCCAAACGGATCGGCATCGGCCGGAGAACCCTTTATGACAAAGCCGTTCGCCTTGGCATTTCACTCAAGCCGAACGGTGATTGACAGAAGGACAGGAGTAAAAGATATGAATCGTTTTGCAAGCACGGTGCTCTGGATTGCCAGCATTGTCTTTTTGACGGCGAGCTGCGCCACCAGGGCCCCGGAAAAAAAGGAAGATCTGGTCTGGCCTCTTCCCCCCGAACTGCCGAGAATTAAATATCTCGAGTCCTACTGCTGCTTGAACCAGTTTGGAGTGACCTCGAGGGAGGCATGGGTTAATGCGCTGTTCGGAATTAAAGAAGACCTCCAGATGTCCAAACCCTACGGCATCACGACCGATAAAGATGGAAAAGTTTACGTCACGGACACGGGCCTGGGAGTTGTATGGGTTTTTGACGAGAAAGCCAAAAAAGTAACCTTCCTGGGAGGGGGGCAATTGCGCACGCCTATTGGTGTCGCTGTGGACGCCAAAGGCCGGATTTTTGTTTCCGATTCACGCGCCCAGCGCGTCTATGCATACAACCAAGAAGGCAAGCAGGTGATGGTCCTCGGGCACAAAACAGGCGAACTGGCGAACCCAAGCGGTCTGGCCATCGACCTAAAAGCTAACCGTCTTTACGTCGCCAATGCCAAACTGCACCGGATCAAAGTTTACGATACCAACACCGGCAACTTTCTTTTCGACATAGGCGATCGCGGCTCAGACAAGGGAGATCTGAATTTTCCAACGAATATTTCCATAAGACACGGCAAACTCTACGTAACGGACACGGGGAATTTTCGCATTCAGCTTTTTGATCTGGACGGCAAGTTGCTGAAGACCTTTGGACGGGTGGGCGATCAGTTTGGCCAATTCGCCCGACCGAAGGGGGTTGATGCCGACAGCGAGGGTCATATCTACGTCACCGACGCAGCCTTCGACAACTTCCAGATCTTTAACGAACAAGGCCAGTTGTTGCTCTTCGTGGGAGGTAAAGGAAGCGAACCGGGAACATTTTGGCTTCCCAGCGGACTCCATATCGATGGCAAAGATCGAGTTTATGTAGCTGATCAATACAACGGTCGCATCCAGATCTTCCAATACTTGAACGAGAAAGCCGCGGCGGCACTCGCCAAAAACCCCTAACGAGTCACTTGACCGCGAGGGTCTTGAATTCACCGTGCTGCTTCGCGTCGACTCATACCCCGTAACATAGGAAACAAGACCACTTGACCTCTTTCTTGCTCTCGGTGTCTTTTATGGACATGTCGGCATAAATCATCGCCGCGGGCACGTTCGCATTGTCTACAAATTAAGCCTCTGCACCGACAACCCGAGCCAGGGAGTACTAAACGGGTCTTAACCAGATTCCCTTTTCTGCCGCACGGCACGTCATCAATATACTTCTCACGGATTGTCACATCCGAGGCCAATCATATGCCTGCGGGCTTCGGTGCGCGCGTGGCTGTCAGGCTCGACAGCGAGATATCTGAGCCAATCAGCGCACGCAAACCGAGGCCCAACGGCGCGTTCGCGCGCTAAAGCGACGTTGAAGAGCCTGGCCGGAACATCCGGGTCCAGGCGCTGCGCTTCGAGGAAATGGGAGAGGGCCTCTGAGGGGCTACCTTTTTTGAACGCGATTTCACCCAGAGTGTTATGCGCGGCGCCGTGCTTCGGATCCAGCGCCACGGCGCGCGCCGCCACGCTTGACGATTCCTCGAGCTCACCCTTATCCATCAAACAGATCGCAAGATTGTTAAGAAGATCCGTGTCGGTCGGGAAAAGCGTGAGCGCATGGCGGAACACTCCGATTGCCTCGTTTAGACGCCCAAGCTCGAAGAGCGCAGCACCGAGGTTGCGCAGTGTCTGACTGCGAACCAGGCTGCGATCCCTAAGGGCAAGCGCGATGCGGTATTCGCGCACGGCTTCATCTAAACGGCCCTGAAGTGAGAGGGCAAAGCCGAGGTTCATGTGGCCGCGGGCTTTGTTCGGGGATTTAGCGGCCACATCGCGCCATAGAGACTCCTTAGTGCGCCAGACCTTGTTACGCTCCCAGGTAAGACCCGCTAGGCCCACCCAGACAAACAAGCCAAGCGCCACCGCGATCACGTCGGCGCGCCTGCGTGCGAGGCGATGTAGGGCAGCAGCCGTCCAGGCACAACCCCCAACGACGACCCCCCAGGAGGCGAGGTATGAGCGGTGCTCGACTATCACGTCGGCAAGGGGAATAAAGCTTGAGGTAGGGCTGAGCAGCAGGAAAAACCACAACAAACCGAAGGAAGACAGCCGGGCAGCCGCGCCGACTTCCCCTTTGATGCCCTCCCTGCTCCACCACCCTAGCCCGAGAGCCGCAACGAGAATCATAACGACCGCTAAGAAGGCGCCCAGCGTGTCCCACTCGGAGAGTGACGCACTCAAGCGGAAATCGTAGTCCAGGTTCTGTCCGGCGGGCCAAAATAAAAGCCGCAAGTAGGTGAGCACCACTCGTGGCTGGGTAAAAAAATAGCTGACCACATCGACCCCGGGAACTGCAAAACCTACCGATGACGGCACGCGCATTCCGGTGAGCATCGGGGCAGCAAACGCCAGCCCTGCGGCCACAAATGGGACCAGTGCTAGAAGCTGCTGGGATAACGACCAGCCGCGCAACTCGGTTGCCTGACCAATCCTGCGCCGAAACCACATTCGGTAGAGAAGGTAAGCGGCTGGCATCGTAACTACGATAATTTTTGTTCCGAGCCCGATTAGGAAGGCGACAAAGGCGCCGCTGTAGGCGGCAGCTCTGCTCAGTCCGCGGCGCTCCTCGGCTCTGAGGAGTAGGAGAAATGCCGCCAGGTATAGGAGCGATGCCAGGCACTCGGCGCGTTGCACGATGTACGTGACCGCCTGGGTCTGCAGGGGGTGCAAGGCGAACAGACCGGCAACAGCCACTGCAATGGCTTCGGGAGTGGCGCAGCCGGCGGCGCAGGCGGCCCGGCGGGTGGCGAAATACACGAGAATGACTGTCGCCAGGTGCAGCAGAAGGTTGGTCACGTGATACCAGTACGGGTCCAGCCGAGCGGCCCGGTAGTTCAGAGCGAAGGTTAGATCAGTAACCGGCCGTTGCACCGTGAGGTACATGGCGGCGAAATCCGCTGGCAAGAAAGCGCCCAGGTCCTTGATGCGCGCATTCGTAACAATGGCGTGTTCGTCGTCGAACTGAAACTCCCCGTTAAGCGCGCCCGCATAGGCGAGCCAGGAGAGCGCGCATGCGAACACCAGTCCGCCGATGGCGGCGTAACGGTGCCGCCATCGCAAGAAGCGAACTTTTGGCTTTGCGTCTATGTCATTCATCCTCACCGTCCGTCGGCACAGGTCGGAAATCAGAGATCAGAGTTTGCTCCGCACGCGCCACATAGGGCCACT
>JBFJNS010000207.1:0-5617 GCA_041618055.1 Binatia bacterium | reverse complement strand
GGGTGCTTGTTTCTCTTGGCCAACGTCGTTGGTTGGCCGCTAGCGCCGTCATCGTTTCTCTATGGCGCCGGGCTGACGCTCTTCTTAGCGGTTAGCATCGTTGGCGTGGTTTCAAAGTTCTGGCTTCAACTCGCCGAACTTACAAGGTGACCGGCGTCAAAGGAACAGTCATTGCTGCGCAGAATCCAGCATCGTGCAATGTTCGGTGTTTTCACTCGAATCCCGCCTCGTTCGGCGAATCGCTTGAGCAGGGGTGCTAACCGATTAAGCTCCTTCCCGTTCTGCTCCTGCTGCTAAACTACTAATGCTTCCAGCACGGACACTTCTGACTCAGTCGGTACGATTCTTTCAATGCGGAATCCCGCCTGGGAGAGCAGGCTGGCGTACTCATCCGCGGTTCTAAGCCGGCCATGCAGCATGACGAGAAACGTCATGTCATAGAGATGCGCGGGCGATTGCTCATTGGGCGGGCCGATCAGTGGCTCGATGATGAGCAAGCGTGCGTTGTTGTTCATTGCACGTCGGCAATTCGTTAAGATCTTGGCTGCTTGCTCGTCGGTCCAGTCAAAAAGCACGCGCTTTAGAACATACGTGTCGCCGCCGGTCGGTACGCTTTCAAAAAAGTCTCCCGTTACCAGTTTGCAACGGGGCAGGGGCCCGCCGCGCCCCGCCTTTGCCGCTTCGATGGCCGATGGCTGGTCGAATAGCACGCCTGAGAGGTGCTCATTCCGGGCTAAAAGCGCAGACAAGAATCCGCCGTTGCCACCACCCACATCCACAACCGTTTTGCTTCCTGGAAATTTGTAGGCTTCGAGAACTGCGGCGGTTTCAATGCGGCCGCGATTGCTCATGCCAGCGTGAAAGATGGCTTCCTTGTCAGGATTAGCGCGCAGAAAGGTGAAAAAATCGTCGATGATAGGTTTGCCGCTGCGGACGCTGTTTACCATGTCTTTAAAAGCGTCGTAGACAATTTCGTGACTGTAGATGGCATAATCACGGACGGATTGAGGAGAGTCTTTGCGTAGTGTCTTGCCGAAGGCCGTCACAAAGAACCGGTTATGGTCATCTTGGTGCAGCACGCCAAGGCCTGCGAGCACGCGCATGACTCGGTATAACGCTGCGGCATCGACTTTGAGTTTCTGGGCGAGATCTTGCGCTCTTTCTCCCCTGTCACCGATTTGGTCGGCAAGCTCCAACTTGGCTGCTACGTAGATCACCCGGGTGGGGATATAGCCCATGAACAGACGGATCATAGATTGCCCCAACGTTTTATTTTTCGACCGCCATGACTCCTCCTTTCTATGGCCATAAAAGATTACCGGCTCGCGTGGAACTTTTCCTCCGGTTCAAGTTAACTCGTCAGGCCCAGGGAATGCATAGTGTTAACCAGCCAGCACAAGACCCCGGCTCTTTCGAGCCATCAGAATAGAAACTTTGTCCCCACGCTATTTGGAATAAACGCCTGCGGAAACTCGCGCGCAATCAGATGGGTGGCCTGCCAGCCCGTGCAGTGTTGAGGGACAATCACCTGCGGGCTAAATTCTTTGAGCGCTTGAATAGTCGGAGTGATTATGGGTTCGAAGATTTTCCCGGTGAGGTGAAAGCCGCCCATGACTGAATAAATCTTGTTAACACCTGTTAATTTTCTGGCGTGCTGGAGCGTGTTGATCAAGCCTGCATGACCGCAGCCGGTGAGAACGACGAGGCCTTTGTCTTTAACGTTGATCACCATCGCCTGATCGTCGTGAATCCATGGGTCCGGTTGCCAGACGCCGTCAATCTCGGCACGACCGGGCGGGAATCCCTTCTCGAAAGATGTGAGTCGAGGAATCTGGCCGGTAATGAGAACCTTCCCGTCGATGAGGAATGTGGGGGCGCGTTCCTCGATCACTTTGATCCCCTCGGCCTCGATGTCGCTGCGTTTGGGTGGTGGAAGATCGACCTCGTGGCCGTCAGGAAGGACATTTTTGCGATTCAGGAACGCGTCCGGATGCAGAATGATCGGCATCCCAGATCGACCGTGGCGTTTTAGGATCCCAATGAGACCGAGCGTGTGATCTGTGTGGCCATGGCTGAGGACGACCGAATGAATTTGGTTTGGCCGAATTTCCAGAACGTCTAAATTGTGCAATGCCCCATCGACAGAGGTCCCAGCATCGAAGAGGAAAGAATCCTTTCTCCCTTCAGAAACGATCGTTACGAGCATCGATACGCCGTGCTCGGCCCGCAGTTGGGGGCGCGAAAACTTGTCGCGCAGGAGTGGCGCCCGTTGAGCAACCGGAGTGTTGGCCATGAGCACGTCCAAAGTATTATCCATGATGCACAGGATTTCGACATGATCCACGGGTCTCAATTGTTGTTCTGCCATTTCGCCCTCCCTACGACTCGTTTGAAATTACTTGTTAATGCTCTTATCAAATTCGACCTCTGGGAAATTCACACGATCCCTTTCACCGCCCATGCTCGTGCATTCAGCTTGATGGGGTCGTCACCAGCCGGTGCGAGACGACATCGAAGCGCTTCTCGAATTCGTCCGCGCAGTTTTTCGTCCACGGAAGCCAAGTAAGTTGGGGCGCCGCCTTGCTTCCCGAGAAATGGATTCCAATAGTCATCGAAGTCTTGGAAATAGGTTGGAATGTCGATGGCGCGGACGGCAACGGAACGGAGCCCGACGCGCTCGCACAACGCCCGCAACGGCGCCGGCTGGCAGATCGGAAAACGTTCGCCTTGGGCGAGCTTTGAGTCGCCCGGACTGATTTCTATGGCAGCCTCCCAGAAATAGCGCATCATTTCCATGCCGCCGCCATAGTCCCATACGTAGCAAGCCACAGTCCCGTTGGGTCTTGTCACGCGGACCATCTCACGCGCCATTTTTTCATGCTCCGGCACGAAGTTGAGGGTCAGAGCCGACACGGTTACGTCAAAGGTGGCCGAGTCCCAAGGTATCGCCGTTGCGTCTCCACACTGGAATTGCGCTCTTGAGTCAGCAATCTTTCGCCGCGCTACAGCAATGAACCCTTCGGACTTATCGATTCCGTTAACGGAAAGGGGCTCGCACAGCGCTAGAATAGATTCAGCCAGCGCGCCAGTCCCACACCCGACATCAGCCCAGGCTGCGCGGTTAGCAGGTGAGAGCCAGGGGAGGAATTCATGCGCAACTTTGCGGCTCCATCGCCCGGCATACTGCTCGTAGGCGTCGCCGGAACCCCAGTTCGCTGCTTCTGTCATCATGTCTACCTTTCGAAAATGAAACGAGTCGACAGCCATGCGCCGTTGTGCTCTTTGGGATCGGCGCGGACGCATTCGCCTGAGGCGAGTTTCCAGGCCAGGATGGAACTGATCGACGCGTTAGTCGCGTCCTAGCGCTCAGGCCCAACCCTCGCATCTCTTTTCACTCCTGGCAGTCCATCCCCGCTTCGGCGAACTTCGATTTGAAGGAGGGCTGCGCCAGAAAAGCGACAAAGGCCTGCGCTGCCTCGGGGACGGCGCTTCGAGCCGCCACGCCGGCCGATAACGTCATAATCTTTTGTAATTCCTTTGGGAGCGGGCCCGCTACCGTCGCCCCCTCGGCGACAAGGCTCTTGCTGAGTCCCTGCACGCCTAGCTCGGCTTCGCCCCTGGCGACCGCCTCGGAGCTGGCGGGGCCGCCGCTCGACAGCAGTGTTTTTTCTTTTACCGCGTCGCTGATTCCCAGACGCCGGAGCACCTCTGCAAAGTGCGCTCCTCCGCGAACCCGTTCCGGGTTGCCATAAATGATGGACTTCGCCGACAAGAGGGTCCGCTTTAGCGTTTCCGGCGTGGATATGTCGGGCAGAGGCGCGCCTCGCCGTACTACTACTCCAAGACCGAAGCGAGCAATTATCCGTGTGCCGGCAACTACAGCACGCTCTGCTATCAACTCGTCGATCTCGTAATCGTTCAGGATGATCACATCCGCAGGCTCCTCCGCAGTCAGCCGCTCGCGTATCACCCCCGATGTTGTGAAAGTAGGTGTTACAGTGTGACCCGTTTCCTGCCGGAACAATTCGGCCAGGTCGGTTACGACCTCCTGCACCGGAAACACGCCCAGCACCTTGATCTCGGTGTCCATCAGCTAAGTGGCAAATGCTTCCAGAATAGACGGCTCAGATGCCGTCGGTATGTTCTTGTGTAACCTAAAGCCCGCTTCACCGAGGAGGCTGGAATGTTCTTTTTCCGTTCGAATCCGGCCTCCGCTGAAGGTTACAAGAAAATTCATGTCAGCGAACTGTCCCGGTGTCAGCTCATTTGGCGGACCCATCAAAGGCTCTATGATCAGCAGACGTGTATCGCTCTTCATCGCCTTCCGGCAGTTCTTAAGAATCTGAATCACCTTATGGTCGGACCAGTCGTCAAGGACTCGCTTTAGAACATAGGTGTCTCCACCAAAGGGGACGGCCGCAAAGAAATCTCCTGCGACAAAGTCACATCGGGGCAGGGGACCGCCGCGCCCTGATTGCGCTGCTTCAATTGCCGTTTTCTGATCGAACAGCACTCCTGATACTTGTGCGCAAGAGACCAGAATCTTTGACAAAAATGCTCCGTTGCCGCCGCCCACATCGACCACTTTTCCGCACTTAGAAAAATCGTACGCTTCGGTGATCGCTAACGCCTCTATGCGGGATTTATTGCCACTACCCGCGTAGAAAATTTCTTGTTGCTCTGGATTAAATCGCAGATTGTCAAAAAAATCCCCGGTCACGGGTTTCCCAGTACGGACGCTATCCATTATTTTACTCATCCGGTGGTAGCTATACTCATGGCTGTAGATGGCGTAGTCACGGACGGATTGGGGAGAGTTCTTGCGCAAGGTTTCGCCGAACGGCGTCACGAAGAACCGGTCATTGTCATCTTGGTGCAGCACGCCAAGGCCGGCGAGGACGCGCATGACGCGATACAAGGCTGCGGCATCGACTGTAAGTTCTTGTGCGAGCTCTTGTGCGCTGGCTCCCCCGTCACCGATATGGTCGGCCAGCTCCAGCTTCGCCGCTACGTAGATCACCCGGGTGGGGATGTAGCCCATGAACAGACGGATCATGGATTGCCCCAGTGTGTGCGTTTCGACAGCCATGACTCCTCTTTTCTGTCTCTATGGAAGATCTCCGGAAAAATTCCGTATCTTAATTACTTGGACAAATTCTCAGTTTATTCGACGCTGGATTCGCACGAGGCTACCCGCGCTTCCGAGCGATCATGAGCCGGAGCCCATCCGCGGGCGGATTGTTTGCGCTCAATCCCCACGAATCCTGCGTCGCTGAGCCTCTCTATGCTCGTGCTCCGTGTCGAACGCGCCGGCTTTGGAAAGATTGACGAAAATCTAATGGACCCCATTGACCTCAGAATTGATCTGTACGAGCAGGGCTACCCTTAATGTTTTATCGGCGCGGTTCTCGCACGAGCCTGACATCCACTGAGCCGATATCCATTAATCCCTCGCATGCGTCTCTAATCACCTCAGCCGATTCTGACTCCAAGACAGCAAAGATGGTGTGCGAAGGCCCATCGACCCAAACGCCGATTTTCCTGACCCCGGCCACATCCTTCGCGAGAGTCGCCGATGGGCGCTTGGACGGATCTTTGCGAGGGCAGGTGATGTGGT